>VGPQ01000081.1 GCA_016882555.1 Cyanobacteria bacterium M_surface_7_m2_040 | reverse complement strand
TCAGACCCGAGAGCTCCACCACCGGCGCCGTGCCCCCGCTGGCCACGGCGATCAGCTTGCTGGCAGCGGTGACCCCGGCAAACAGAACCATGCCGATCATCACCAGCGACTGGAATAACATGTAAAGCGGTTCCTGTCCCGAGGCGCCAAAGGGATAGGCGCGGTTGCGCGGGGCATGCACCGCCCGGCTCACCTGCAGGGCCACCAGGCCGGCCGCTGCCAGCACCCCGGTGTACAGCCCATCAAGCAGCAGCGCATCGGAGCGGGAGTGCAGGTACATCCCGATTCCGCTCAGTGCGCCAACCAGGTTGCCGGCCAGTCCGACAACTAGGGCTCTGCGCTCATGGCGCGCTGCGCTGGCCATGGGGCAGATGCAGCAGAGGCTCAGGAGGCTGCGGTTTCGCTCACTGTTTCACTGACCGTCTCTCCGAGCAGTGGCGAAAAACGCTCCTTCTCGGGAATGGAGGTGTATTTGGCCACGATGGCGCGGAATTCGTCTCCATCGAGGCTCTCCTTCTCGATCAGCACATCGACAACCCGGTCCATGCAGGCACGGTGTTCGGCGACGAGTTTCACGGTGTCGGTGTAGCAGTGTTCGACGATGGCGCGCACAGCCTCATCCACCTTGGTGGCCATGGCGTCGGAGCCGTCGCTGCGGGTCATCAGATCGCGGCCCAGAAACACTTCCTGACTACCGGCATCCAGCGAAAACTGGCCGATGTTGCTCATGCCGAAACGGGTCACCATCTGGCGGGCGATCGAGGCCACCTGTTGGATGTCGCCGCCAGCGCCGGTGGTCACCTCTTCGTGGCCGAACACCACCTCTTCGGCGGCGCGGCCTCCCAGGGCACCCATGATCCGGGCCTGCAGCTGGGCACGGCTCACCAGCATCTGCTCTTCGTCGGGGGAGAACCAGGTCAGGCCCTGGGCCTGACCGCGGGGGATCAGGGTCACCTTCTGTACGGGGTCATGGGCTTTGACCAGGGTGCCCACCAGGGCGTGGCCTACTTCGTGGTAAGCGATCAGCCGCTTGCTGCGGCCGTCGGTGAGCGGTTTGCCTTCCATGCCGGCGATGACCCTGTCGACGGCGTCATCGATTTCTGCCAGCGATGTGGCCTCCTTGCGGCGGCGAGCCGTGAGGATGGCCGCTTCGTTGAGGAGGTTGGCCAGGTCGGCACCTGAGAAGCCTGGGGTGCGGCGGGCGATGGCCTCAAGGCTCACATCATCAGCCAGCTTTTTGTTGCGGCTGTGCACATTCAGGATCGAGAGGCGGCCCTTGATGTCGGGGACATCAACCATCACCTGGCGGTCGAAGCGGCCTGGACGCATGAGCGCCGAATCGAGCACGTCGGCACGGTTGGTCGCGGCGATGATGATGATGCCGCTGTTGCCCTCAAAGCCGTCCATTTCGGTGAGCAGCTGGTTGAGGGTCTGCTCGCGCTCGTCGTTGCCGCCGCCGATGCCGGCTCCGCGTTGACGGCCCACGGCATCGATCTCATCGATGAAGATCAAACAGGGGCTGTTCTCCTTGGCGCGCTTGAACAGGTCGCGCACGCGGCTGGCGCCAACGCCCACGAACATCTCGACAAACTCAGAGCCCGAGAGCGAGAAGAAGGGAACCCCCGCCTCGCCGGCGATGGCCTTGGCCAACAGGGTTTTGCCGGTGCCAGGAGGACCGACCAGCAGCACACCCTTGGGAATCCTGGCGCCGATCGAGGTGAACCGCTCGGGGGTCTTGAGAAAGGTGACCACTTCCTCCAGGTCCTGCTTGGCCTCATCCACGCCAGCCACATCGTCGAACTTGACCCCGGTTTCGGCTTCCATCGCAAAGCGGGCCTTGGTCTTGCCGAACTGCATCGCCTGGCCGGGACCACCGGGCATGCCATTGCCGCGGCGTGCCAGGAAGACCAAGGAGCCGATCAGCAGCAGCGGGAACAGCAGGTTGCCGAGGATGCCCACCACCGGCGGTGCCTGCTTGGGGGGATGGATGTCGAAGCTGATGCCCTGATCCTTGAGTTTGTTGACCAGCTCTGGTGCCACACCGGGCAGGTCGACCCGCAACCGCTGCACGCGGTTGTCGAGGTCGGGGTCCACGGCTTCGATCACGGCGGTGCGGCCACCGTCAAAGATGTCAACGGCGGTCACCCGGCCGGCATCGACGTAATCCAAAAAGCGGCCGTAGCTCATACGGGCCACAGCTGCGTTGCGGGGAGCCACCGTGGGACCACCAGAACCAGCCGATCCGCCACCCATGCGGCTGAGATTGCCGCTGCCGAACAACTGCCAGGCCAGAAATCCAGCCACCGCAAGGGGAAGAAGCCACAGAGCCAGGACACGCCAGCGCTGGTTCATTGCGGTGGACCCCGTTTAAGTTTGAACAAGTGTAACGGGCGGCTCAGGATCCCCGTGCTCTCAGGCCCCTTGGGGCCATCAGGACGCTAAGGCAGCCTGGGTGCTGTCGCTGCGGCGCGGTTCCATCAGCGCCGGCACGGCAGCGGTCTCGATCAGCAGCTCAGATGCCGGGATCGTTTCCACCAGTTCGGCCCCACCAAGGCCGTGGGTCCAGATCTCCAGCTCGCTCTGCTCGGGGCACTGGAAGCTGAGCAGCTCGAAGGGGAACACAACACGCTCCAGGAAAAACTGATCTGGCCCGAGGCAGCGGGCGATCACCATGCGATCGCTGGAATTGCGGTAACCACACGACACGAGAGACACGGCCCAGGGCCCGATGAGCCCCACCAATAAGCCATCTGGCGGGGCTGACCTTTGGTCACCATCGCGACCGTTTCGCCCCCTTAAGCATTTTTTTGGCATTTCTGCTGCTGTCGGTCAGCGGACCCTGGCCGCAGCCGCAGCGCGCTGCGGCTGTTGAGCCGCCTCACAGGCTGCGCAAGGCCACGATCGGGTCGAGCCTGGCGGCCCGGCGGGCGGGCACCACCCCGAAAAACAGCCCGATGGAGCCCGACAACAGCACCGTGACCATTACCGTGCCGGCGCCGATGGTGGCCGGCAGCGGCGTCACCAGGGCGACCACGGCCACTGCGCCGATGCCCAGGGCGCTGCCGATCGCACCTCCGAGGCTGCTCAGCACCAGGGATTCGATCAAAAACTGCAGCAATACATCGTTGCTGCGGGCCCCGAGAGCCTTGCGCAGGCCGATCTCGCTGGTGCGCTCGCTCACCGACACCAGCATGATGTTCATGATGCCGATGCCGCCCACCAGCAGCGACACGGCGCCGATCGCCGCCAGCATCAGCGTGAGCCCGCCGGTGATCGTGCTCACGATCGCCAGGGCATCCTTCTGGGAGCGCACGGCGAAATCGTCTTCGCGCAGGATGCGGTGGCGCTGGCGCAGCAGGTTGGTGATCTGAAAGCTGGCAGCCCCCATGCTGGCTTCATCGCGGGCTTCGACGCTGATGAAGTTGAGGCTGATGCCATAGGTGGGGTCGCGCCCCGAGAGGCGGCTGACCATGGTGGTCAGGGGCACGTAGGCGTTTTCGTCCTGGTTCTGGCCAAACACGGCGCCCTTGGGGGCCAGCACCCCGATCACCGCGAAGCTCTGGTCGCGGATGCGCAACGACCTGCCGATCGCCACCTTGCCCGGAAACATCTTGGTGGCCAGATCGGGCCCCACCACCGCCACATTGCGGGCCGAGCGCAGGTCATCGGCGCTGAAGAAGCGACCGGCTTCCATCTCGAACTGCCGCACCGGTAGAAACTCAGGCGTGACCCCCGAGATCGAGGCGGTGGAGCTGATGCCTCCGGCCTGCACCACCTCGCTCAGGGTGATCTGGGGCGCCACGCGCCGCACGCTGGGCACCTGCTCGGCAATGGCCTCGGCGTCCTCCAGCACGAGGCTCTTGGGAAAGTCGATCCCTTGGCGCCGGGTGTCGTTGTTGCCAGGCACCACAAACAGCACGTTGGCGCCGAGGTTGCTGAGCTGGCCTTCGGCCAGGTTCTGGGCACCGCGTCCGACGCCCACCAGGGTGATCACTGAGGCATTGCCGATCACGATGCCCAGCATCGTGAGCAGGCTGCGCAGGCGATTGGCCTTCAGCGTGGTCAATGCCATGCCGATGGTTTCACCTGCCGGCAGCCGCGATCCGGCAAAGCTGAAACGGCTGTTCAGCGGCCAGGCCATCAAACGCAAGGGAGCGGATGTGGTTACAGCATGCCCTGCGCTTCGGGGTTGTGGCTGCGCGCCCCCCGATGCACCACACCCGCCTGCAGGTCGAGGGTGACGATTTCTCCCTGGCACAGATGGCGCATGGCATCGGCGACCCCGACGATCGCGGGGATGCCGGTGCGCTCGGCCACCAGGGCCACATGACTCTGAGCGTCGCCGTTTTCGGCGATCAGCGCCTTGGCTCGCCGGAAGGCCTCCAGGTAGGCATCGTCGCTGTCACGCACCACCACGATCTCGCCCGACTGCACGGCGTCGGCCGCTTCTCCGGAATCCACCAGGCGCACGCGACCGCTGATCGAGCCACTGCCGATGCCCAGGCCGGCCGGCAGGGTGGCGGTCACCACACCCACCTTGATGAAATCGGTGGAGCCGCTCACTCCGGCCAGGGTGCCGGCGGTCTGCACCACCAGGTCGCCATCGTTGAGATAGCCCTGCTGCCGGGCCATCGCCATGGCCAGGCTGAAGGTGCTGGTGGACGACCGTTGTTCGCGCACCAGCAGGGGGTTCACACCCCAGATCAACTGCAGCTGGCGGGCCACCAGCTCATCGCTGGTGATCGCCAGAATCGGTGTGCTGGGCCTGAATTTGCTCACATTGCGGGCGGTGGAACCGCTCTTGGTGAGGGGCAGGATCGCGGCGGCGTTCATGTTGCGCGCGATCGTGCTCACCGCCTGGCAGATGGCATTGGGGATCGTGGTGGCCATGTGGCTGTCGAGCACCCGCTGGGGGTAGTCGCGCTCGATCCGCCTGGCGATGGTGGCCATGGTGGCCACCGCTTCGACGGGGTAATCGCCCACGGCGCTCTCGTTCGAGAGCATCACCGCGTCGGTGCCATCGAGGATGGCATTGGCCACGTCGCTGACTTCAGCGCGGGTGGGCCTGGGGCAGCTCACCATCGAATCGAGCATCTGGGTGGCGGTGATCACCGGAATGCCCAGGCTGTTGGCCATGCGGATCAGCTCCTTCTGCAGCAAGGGCACTTCTTCGGCGGGCATCTCGACGCCGAGGTCGCCGCGGGCCACCATCACGCCGTCGCAGAGGGGCAGGATCGAGTCGATCTGATCAATCGCCTCGAATTTCTCGATCTTGGCGACCACGGGCGTTTGATGACCATGGCTGCGGATCAGCTCGCGGATCTCGAGCATGTCCGAGGGGTTGCGCACGAAGCTCAGGGCAACCCAGTCGACCCCCTGGGCCAGGCCGAAGGCGAGATCCTCACGGTCCTTGTCGGTGAGGGCGCGGATCGACAGCTGCACATCGGGGAAATTGACCCCCTTGTTGTTGGAGAGCACGCCTCCCACGGTGACGCTGCAGTGCAGGGTCTGCTGGGCTTGATCCACCTCCTCGACCTTCATCTCGACGCGGCCGTCGTCGAGCAGGATGCGGCTGCCGCAGGTCACCTCATCGGCAAGGCGGTCGTAGGTGACAGTGGCGATCTCCTGGTTGCAGCTCACATCGCGCGAGGTGAGGCTGAAGCGATCACCGTTGGCGAGGGTGATTGGCCCGCCGGCAAAGCGGCCAAGGCGGATCTTAGGCCCCTGCAGGTCCTGCAGGATGCCGGCATGGGCGCCCATCTCGGCGGAGACCTGACGAATCGTGGCGATGCGGGCCGCATGCTCGCTGTGGTCGCCATGGGAGAAGTTGAGCCGGAAGGTGGAGGCGCCGGCTTCGATCAGCTGCCTGAGGCGCTCGGGAGACTCGGTGGCGGGGCCGATGGTGGCCACGATCTTGGTGCGACGCATGAGATCGGGCCGGGCCATGGGCTTGCCATAGGTGCTGTCGAAACTACCATTCAGCCCCGTTCCAGCCTGGCCTCTGATGGACCTGCGCAGCTACCAGATCCGCTCCCGCGAGACGGCCCGTTATCCCCAGGCGGGGGCCAATCCGATCTATCCGACCCTGGGGCTCTGCGGCGAGTCGGGTGAGGTGGCCGACAAGGTCAAGAAGGTGATCCGCGACCGCGGTGGGGTCTTCGATGACGCCCTGCGCGACGACCTCAAACTGGAGCTGGGGGACGTGCTCTGGTATGTCGCCCAGCTCTGCACCGAGCTGGGGCTCAGCCTTGAGGATGTGGCTGTCGCCAACCTGGAGAAGCTGGCCAGCCGCGCCGCCCGTAACGTGATTGCAGGCAGTGGAGATCGGCGTTGAGATCCGTGTTGAGATCCCTGTGTTGCAGGCCCTTGAGCCTTCAGCCGTTGATCAGCCTGACCTTCGCGCTGCTGCTGTTGGCATCCGCCTTG
>VGPQ01000080.1 GCA_016882555.1 Cyanobacteria bacterium M_surface_7_m2_040 | reverse complement strand
CGAGCACGACGCCCTGGTGCAGCAGATGCGGCGCCACGAACGCCTGGATCGGCAGCTCAGCACGGGCGCTGAAATTCAGGCCCAGCTGCTCCCCGATCGCTGCCCGCTGATCGCTGGTGTTGAGCTGGCGGCCCGCTGCCGGCCAGCCTTTGAAGTGGGCGGGGATTACTACGACTTCATTCCCACCCGGCCCCAGCTCAGCGGCCGTCGCCGAGAGCAGGGGCGCTGGGCCCTGGTGATGGGCGATGTGATGGGCAAGGGCATTCCGGCTGGATTGTTGATGACCCTGCTGCGCGGCATGCTTCGCGCCGAGGTGCTCAGCGGCCATGAACCGGGCCGGATCCTGCACGACCTCAATGCCATGGCCCAGGAGGATCTGGCCCACTCCCATCGCTTCGTGACCCTCTTCTATTCCGATTACGACCCCCGCACGCGCCTGTTGCGCTACGCCAATGCGGCGCACAACCCGCCGTTGATCTGGCGGCGTGGCAGCGGTCAGGTGGAGCGCCTCGATGCGGCCGGGCTGTTGATCGGTCTGCAGGGTGAAGCCGACTACAGCAGCCAGCAGCGGGTGCTCGATCCCGGCGACGTGCTGCTCTATTACACCGATGGGGTTACCGAAGCGGTCGGTTTCAGCGGCGAGCGTTTCGAGGAGTCGAGGCTGGCTGCCGCCCTGCAGCAGATCTGCCGCTCTGCCGTCGGTGCCCAGGCCATTCTTGAGCAGCTGTTTGCCCGTTTGGATCGCTTTGTGGGCGCCGACAGGGCTCTCGATGACGACGCCTCAATGGTGGTGCTCAAGGTGGATGAGGCCGTGGCGCTGCCAGCGCTGGGTTGAGACGGTTGGGTTGCTTGCGCCCGATGGCAAGCTGGAGGGCGTTCGAGCGCTCCTGGGGTGAGCGGGCATGGCCGTCGATTCCAACGCCTCCACCTGGAGTCAGCGCTTTGAACAGGGGCTGCATCCGGCGATCGAGCGGTTCAACGCCTCGATCGGCTTTGACATCGCGCTGCTGCAGCAAGACCTTGACGGGTCGGTGGCCCACGCCCGCATGCTGGGCCGCTGCGGCGTGATCAGTGAGGCCGACGCCGAGGCGATCATCGCCGGCCTCGAGGCGATCCGCACCGAAGCCGCAGCTGGTGATTTCAACCCTGGCCTCGCCGATGAAGACGTTCACTTTGCGGTCGAGCGGCGCCTGATTGCCCTGATCGGACCCCTGGGCAAAAAGCTGCACACCGGCCGCTCGCGCAACGACCAGGTGGGCACCGATGTGCGCCTCTGGTTGCGTCAGCAGATCGACGCCATCGATGGCGATCTGCAGCGCTTCGAACGGGCGCTGCTGGATCAGGCCGAGCGCCATGCGGACACCCTGATCCCCGGGTACACCCACCTGCAGCGGGCCCAGCCCCTGTGCCTGGCCCACCATCTGCTGGCCTACATCGAGATGGCGGAGCGCGACCGGGCCCGCCTGGCCGATGTGCGCCGCCGCGTCAATATCTGCCCCCTGGGTGCTGCAGCCCTGGCCGGCACGCCGGTGCCGATCGACCGGCGCCAGACCGCTGCCGAGCTTGGCTTTGAGCAGATCTACGCCAACAGCCTTGATGCGGTCAGCGATCGCGATTTTGCCGTTGAGTTCATGGCCGCGGCGTCGCTGGTGCTGGTGCATCTGAGCCGCCTCGGCGAGGAGGTGATCCTGTGGGCGTCCGAGGAGTTCGGCTTCGTGTCACTCAGCGACCGCTGCGCCACCGGCAGCAGCCTGATGCCGCAGAAGAAGAATCCCGATGTGCCCGAGCTGGTGCGCGGCAAGAGCGGGCGGGTGTTTGGCCACCTGATGGGCCTGCTCACCATGATCAAGGGCCTGCCCCTGGCCTACAACAAGGACTTCCAGGAAGACAAGGAAGCGCTGTTCGACGGCGTCCGCACCGTGCGCGACTGCCTTGAGGCGATGGCGATCCTGTTTGAGGAGGGTCTGACGTTCAGGCCCCAGCGCCTGGAGCAGGCCGTGGCCAGCGATTTTTCCAATGCCACCGATGTGGCCGACTACCTGGTGGCCCGCGGTGTGCCCTTCCGCGAGGCGTATCAGCTGGTGGGCGGGTTGGTGAAGAGCGCTCTGGCCGAGGGCGTGTTGCTGCGCGACCTGCCGCTGGAGCGCTGGCAGCAGCTGCATCCGGCCTTTGCCGATGACATTTACGCCGCCATTGACCCCCGCCAGGTCGTGTCAGCCCGCCGTAGTGAAGGGGGCACCGGCTTTGACCAGGTGCAACAGCAGCTGCAGCAGATCCGCATTCGGCTCGGCAGCGGCGCCCAGCCGGCTTAGGCTGCGCGGGTTGTGTGGTTCCTGGGCCTGCCTGGCTGGCCTTTTCGCTTCGTGAGCATCTTTGTTGGCAATCTGCCGTTCCGCGCCGAGCAGAACGATGTCGCCGAGCTGTTTTCACCCTACGGCGAGGTGGTGAACTGCTCCCTACCGCTGGAGCGTGATACCGGCCGCAAGCGCGGCTTCGCCTTTGTCGAAATGGTCGACGAGGAGTGTGAAGGTCGGGCCATTGAAGCGTTGCAGGGGGCCGAGCTGATGGGCCGGCCGCTGCGCATCAACAAGGCTGAACCCCGCGCTGCCGGCGGCGGCGGTCCCCGCCGTGGCGGTGGCGGTTACGGCGGCGGTGGTGGTGGTGGTTATTCCGGTGGTGGTGGTTCTGGCGGCGGCTACAAAAGCGGCGGCGGTTATGGCGCCAGCGCCGGCGGTGGCGGCGGCGATCGCGGCTCCGGGGCCCGCGGCTGGGAAGACCGCAGCTACGGCGGTGGTGGTGGCTACGGGGCTGCCGACAGTTTTGATGCCGGCCGCACCCGCCGCCGGCGCAGCAGCGGCGGCGATGAGGGCTACCCCGGGGCTGAAGGCTGAGCCATCAGAGTCCTCTGGCTTCCAGCTGCAGGGCTGCCCGCTCCAAGACCTCAGGACCTGCGTCGCGGGCCCCGGCCTCGCGGCTGAGCTGTGCTCGCCAGTGGCGGGCTCCCGGAACCCCTTCCACCAGGTGCACCAGGTGACGGGCGATGGCCCAGAGGCGGCCACCGCTCTGCTGCCAGCGTTCGGCGTGGGGCAGCAGCCCCCGCACCACCGTTGAGGCCTTCAGCGGTTCCTGGCTCGGCCGTTCATGGATTGCGGCATCGACGCTGCTCCAGCGCAGCGGATGCTCATACACGGCCCGTCCCACCATCACACCATCGACCCGCTGCAGCTGCACCAGGCACTCCTCCAGTGTGCCCAGGCCGCCATTGAGTTCGATGGTGAGTGCAGGCCGGTCCCGCTTCAGCTGATGCACCAGGTCGTACCGCAGGGGTGGGATGGTGCGGTTCTGCTTGGGGTCGAGTCCGTTGAGCCAGGCCTTGCGGGCGTGCACGGCCAGGCGGCAGGCGCCCCCCGCCGTCACGGTGTCCACGAACCGCAGCAGGGCTTCGTAGCTGTCCAGATCGTCGATGCCGATGCGGTGTTTGACCGTGATCGGCAGCCCGCTGGCGTGTCCCATGGCCTGCACGCAGGCGGCCACCCGCTGGGGATCCGCCATCAGGCAGGCGCCGAAGCGACCCTGGCGCACCTTCTCGCTGGGGCAACCAACGTTGAGGTTGATCTCGTCGAAGCCCCGCTCGGCAGCGAGGCCGGCGGCCTCAGCCAGCAGCGCCGGATCATCGCCGCCCAGCTGCAGCGCCAGCGGCTTCTCGATCGGGTCAAAGCCGATCAGACGCTCCAGCCGCGCCGCGCGGCTGCCGGCATCGGGATCCTGGTTGGCATGGTGGATCGCCTGGGCCACCACCATTTCGGTGTACAGCAGGCTGGCCCGGCTGATCTGCCGCATCAGCACCCGGAAGTGCCGATCGGTGTAGTCCAGCATGGGGGCCACACTGAAGCGATAGGCCTGCGTCATCGCTCCATGCTGCCCAACCATGCTTCCTGATCGGGTCTCGGTGCTGGTGGCGGGGGGTGGGGCGTCAGGCTTCATGACCGCCATCGCCGCCGCCGAGGCAGGGGTGGCCGATGTGCATCTGCTCGAGGCCACGGCCGAGCCGTTGCAAAAGGTGCGCATCAGCGGCGGTGGCCGCTGCAATGTGACCCATGCCTGCTGGGATCCGCGGGCGTTGGTGGGCCATTACCCCCGGGGCGAACGGGCCCTGCGGGGACCCTTTTCCCGCTTTGCCACCGGTGATGCGGTCGCCTGGTTCGAGGCGCACGGTCTGACGTTGGTGGAGGAAGCCGACGGGCGGATGTTTCCCCGCTCCAACAGCTCCGAATCGGTGGTGGCCAGCTTGCGCCAGGCAGCCCGGCGGGCGGGGGTGCAGCTGCATATCGGCGCATCGCTGCAGGCGGTGAGCCGCAGCAGTGGTGGATTTGAGGGCGTGGCGCGCTGTTCCGCCGAGCGCGTGACCCATCGCTCCACTGCAGAAGCTCGGCAGAAGTCGATCGCCTGCCGTCGCCTGGTGCTGGCCACCGGTGGCCATCCCAGCGGCCGCATGCTCGCTGCAGGGCTGGGCCATCGCGTGGTGCCGCCCGTGCCGTCGCTGTTCAGCCTGGCCCTGGCAGAGCGAACCCTGCTGGAGCTGGCCGGGGTGGCGATGGCTCCGGTCGACCTGCAGCTGAATCTGGAGCTTCCGTCGGCTGAGCCGCGGGTTTTTCGTCAGAGCGGGGCGGTGTTGATCACCCACAAGGGCCTCAGCGGCCCAGCTCTGTTGAAGTTGACGGCGTTTGCAGCCCGCGACCTCAAAGCGGCCGGCTACGGCGGCGAGCTGGTGGTCAACTGGGCCGGGCCCCGTTCGGCGGTTGAGCTGGAGGCCCTGATCGATCAATGGCGCAGCGAGCAGGCCAGGCGCCAGCTGGGCCGTTGGCGTCCCTGGAGCGCCCTCAGCCGCCGTCTGTGGTTGCATCTGCTGGCAGCGGCGGGCGTGGATCCACAGCTGCGCTGGGCCGATCTGCCCCGCACCCGCCAACGAGCTCTGGTGCAGGGCCTCACAGCGAGCCGCTACCGCATCACCGGCCGCGGCCCCTTTGGCGAAGAGTTTGTGACCGCCGGCGGCGTCGACCTCGGTGAGATCAACATGGCCACGATGGAAAGTCGGGTTTGTGCCGGTCTTCAGGTGGTGGGTGAGCTGCTGGATGTGGATGGCATCACCGGCGGCTTCAACTTTCAGCACTGCTGGACGTCGGGCTGGCTGGCTGCCCAGGCTCTGGCCAACATCGACCCAGACGTTTGATCACCTGGTCCGCATGTCTTGTGAGCTGCTTTGCGATCGGATTTGCTTGTTTACTTGTCTATTTAATTTGGGTCTATTTAATCTGGTCAAAGATCGAGAACATTGGCAGATACATCGCAAGCAACAATGAACCGACAATGCCACCCACAATCACGATCATGGCCGGTTCAAGCATTGAAGTGATTGCTTTGGTGATGGCCGACACTTCGTCTTCGTAAAAATCAGCAACTTTTGACAGCATTGCATCAAGTTCGCCCGTTTCTTCGCCAATCGCGAGCATGCCGATAGCCATATCGGGAAACACATTTTTGCTCGCCAAGGCAATGCTCAGCGGAATGCCTTGGGTCACATCGTCTCGACTTTGATTGATGGCATCGCAGATGATGCTGTTGCCGGTGATTTCCTTGACGATCTCCAGGGCCATCAGGATTGGAACCCCCGCGCGCGTCAGGGAGCTGAAGGTTCGGCAGAATTGGGCTGTGGCTGTTTTCTGGATGAGGTCGCCAAACAGGGGGACTTTCAGCACAAAGGCGTCCACCTTGCGTTTGCCAATTGGAGTTGCATAGAAGCGTGTGAACAAAAAGACGCCTGCCACCAGAATGCCAACGAGGACCAGCGCAAATGGTGAGCGCAGCAATTTGCTTAGGTCAATCATGATCTGAGTGAACAGGGGAAGTTCTGCTCCAAGATCATCAAAAATTCCTGCAAAAACAGGAATGATGAATATTGTCATGCCCAGGAAAACGGCAACAGCAATGAATAAAACGGCCACTGGGTAGCCCAGGGCTCCTTTGATTTGATTTTGCAGTTTGGCGTTGTCTTCCAGCAGCTTTGACAAGCGCTTTAGCGATTCATCGAGCACACCACCGGCTTCGCCGGCGTCGACCATGGCAACACTCAGCTTGTCAAACACCTGGGGCCAGCGCCTCATGGCCGGTCCCAGGGCTACACCCTGATTCACGTCCATGGTGATCGCCTCAAGGGCTCGCTTGAACAGCGGCATCTTCTGTTGCTTGGCCATCAGCTCGATGCCGCGCAAGATCGGTACGCCTGCATCGACCAGCGCCGCCAGTTTGCTGGCAAAAATCGCTTTTTCCTTGATTCCCGGTCGTTGCTCTAACAGGCTCGAAAGACTTTTCCCAAGACTGGATTGCTGGCCGTTGGCGGTCTTGGCGAGGCGTTGTGTGGCTGCCGTCTCCAGCTTGCGTTCGATGTT
>VGPQ01000079.1 GCA_016882555.1 Cyanobacteria bacterium M_surface_7_m2_040 | reverse complement strand
CCCGACCTGCTGAGCTGGCTGGAGACCAGTGGCCGCCTGGTGGCCGATGAGGAAACGGCCAGCACCGAGGTCAGCACCGTGGAAGAGGAAGAGCTGTCGGCGCTGATGGGTGAGAAAGAGGATTACACCCAGCCCGACGAGCAACCTGAGGAAGACTGGGAAGACTGAGCTCAGGCAGCCCTTGCCGCCCTCTTCTCTGCCTCGCACCGCTTTCACCTCGATCCGCTGGCCCAGCGATCCGCGTCGTAGCGCCGGATTGCTGGGTCTGCTGCTGTTGGGGGCCTGCCTAGCCAGCGACCTGCTGGTGCCCAATTCGCTGCTCACACCGCCTCTGCTGCTGGCCGCCGGCATCAGTGTGGCGGTGTGCCACTGGGGGGTGCCGCGGCTGCGGGCGCTCAAGTTGGGCCAGGTGATTCGCAGCGAGGGCCCCCAGGCGCACCACAGCAAGGCGGGCACCCCCACGATGGGGGGCCTGCTGGTGGTACCCGTGGGGGTGCTGGTGGGCGGGCTGATCAGCCCTGAGGATCCGCGCCTGCTGGGGGTCGCCGCCCTCACCCTGGCCAGCATGGTGATCGGCGCCATCGACGACTGGCGCAGCCTCACCAAGCGCACCAACACCGGGTTGTCGCCGCGCGGCAAGCTGCTGCTGCAGGCCGCTGCCGCACTGCTGTTTCTGCTCTGGGCGGGCCTGGGCGGTTGGCTGGGAGGTGCTGAAGCCGGGGATGTGGCCCTGCCCCTGGGCTGGGTGCTGCCTCTGGGGCTGCTGATCTGGCCCCTGGGTCTGTTTGTGGTGCTGGCCGAGAGCAATGCCACCAACCTCACCGATGGGCTGGATGGCCTGGCGGCGGGTTGCGGCGCCATCGTGTTCAGTGGCCTGGGCCTGCAGCTGATGCTGCGGGGCCACGAGGGCGATCCCGTGCTGGCGGCTTTCTGCACGGCCATGGCGGGCTGCTGGCTGGGGTTCCTGGCCTTCAACCACAACCCGGCGCGCGTGTTCATGGGCGACACCGGCTCCCTGGCCATGGGCTCGGCCCTGGCGGCGGTGGGGCTGCTATCCAACAGCCTCTGGCCGCTGTTGCTGATGGGCGGGGTGTTCCTGGCCGAATCGCTGTCGGTGATCCTGCAGGTGTGGGTGTTCAAGGCCACCAAGAACCCAGTAACGGGTCAGGGCCGGCGCCTGTTTCGCATGGCGCCGCTGCATCACCACTTCGAGCTGGGGGGCCTGAGCGAGGTGGCCGTGGTGAACCGCTTCTGGCTCACCAGCCTGCTCCTGGTGGTGCTGGGATTGGTGCTGCTGCCCTGATCCGCCATGCCCCACTTCACCTGGAAAGACACCGGCCTGACGGCCGATTGCGCCAGCCTCGAGGCGATGGCAGCCCGCTTCGAGGAAGCGGCGGCCCTGATGCGCCGCATGGCGACAGAGGGCTTTGTGCTCGAACGCCACAGCGCGGGTCAGCGCATCACCCACGCCGAGCCCGGGGTGTTCGAGGCCTACGGCTTCATCAATGAGGAATCGCCGGTGAGGCAGCTGACACTGCTGCCCTGAGCGCAAGCTGAGCTCAGCGGCTGCGCAGATACCCCACGATCCACACCACCACAAAGGCCAGCGACGACGCCCCCAGGTAGATCAGGGCCCACTTCTGAAAGGTGGCGATGTCCCAGCCGAACAGCAGGCCATCGGCGGCATCGCCGGCCGTGCTAATGGCCAGGGTCAGGGCTGACAGCACAGAACCACTGCGGCAGGATCGAGCGATTCTGACCGGCCACAGGTGCCGGCTGCCGGCGCCCATGACCCCACCCTTCACCAGCCTGCCCCGCACCCTGATGCTGCTGGGCAGCGGCGAACTGGGCAAGGAGGTGGCCATCGCCGCCCAGCGCCTGGGCTGCCGCGTGATCGCTGTGGATCGCTACGCCGGCGCCCCGGCGATGCAGGTGGCCGATGCGGCCGAGGTCATCGCCATGGCCGACGCCAACGCCCTCAAGGCCGTGGTGCGGCGCCACCAGCCCGATCTGGTGATCCCCGAGATCGAGGCCCTGGCTGTTGATGCCCTGGCCGAGCTGGAGGCCGAAGGCATCACCGTGATCCCCACGGCACGGGCCACCGCCGTGACCATGAACCGCGACCGCATCCGCGATCTGGCCGCCAGCGACCTGGGCCTGCGCACCGCCCGCTTCGCCTACGCCAGCAGCGCCGCCGAACTGGCCGCCGCCGCCGAGCCCCTGGGCTGGCCGGTGGTGGTCAAACCGGTGATGAGCTCCAGCGGCAAGGGCCAGAGCGTGGTGCAGGGGCAAGGCGGCATTGCCGATGCCTGGGAGGCCGCCATGGCCGGTGCCCGCGGCGCCGGGGCACGGGTGATCGTCGAGGAGTTCCTGCAGTTCGAGCTGGAGATCACCCTGCTCACGGTCAAGCAGTGGAACGGCCCCACCCTGTTCTGCCCTCCGATCGGCCACATCCAGGAGCGGGGCGACTACCAGAGCAGCTGGCAACCCGCGGCCCTGCCCGCCGCCGCCCTAGCGACAGCGCAGTCCATGGCCCAGACCGTCACCGACAACCTCGGCGGTGCCGGCCTGTTTGGCGTGGAGTTCTTCCTCTGCCGCCGCGGGGGTGGCGAGCTGGAGGTGGTGTTCTCCGAGCTATCGCCGCGGCCCCATGACACCGGGCTGGTGACCCTGATGGGGCAGAACCTGAGCGAGTTTGAGCTGCACCTGCGGGCGGTGCTGGGCCTGCCGATTCCCGCGATCCGCAGCCTGGGAGCCGCCGCCAGCCGAGTGATCCTGACCAACGGCAGCGCAACCGACCTGCAGTACACGGGCCTGGCTGAAGCGCTGGCCGTGCCCGACTCCCAGGTGCTGCTGTTCGGCAAGCCCGACGCCCGGCCCAACCGGCGCCTGGGGGTGGCCCTGGCGCGCGGCAGCAGCGAAGCCGAAGCCCGCACCCGGGCTGATCAGGCGGCCGCCTGCGTGCGCGTCAGCGGCCAGGGCTGAGCCAAGCCGCCGCCAAACTGCCCCCAACCCCTGGTGCGAAGGGGTTCTGCTCCTTATGGTGCGCCGAGCAGACGGCACCATGACCCAGGCCCAGCCACGCCGACCGGACCGCGCCAGCCGACCGGATTCGAGCCGCCGGCGGCGGGGTGAACCGCTGGTGACCGACCTGGAGCAGCGCCGCCGCCGCCGGCAGGCCAAAACCCAGGAGCAGAACGCCAAGCCAAACGGCAGCCGCCGCGCCCGCTCAGCCAGCCGCAGCAAACGGCCCCGACCCCTGCTGCCATTTGCCCTTGGCATGGCCCTGGGCTATGGCTTAGCGGGTCCGCTGCCGCCGCTGGCCAGCAAGGCCATGGCGAGCCTGTGGCCCCATGGCCAGGGCCTGAGCCAGCTGATTCCGTTCGGGATCAGCGGCCGCCGCATCCTGGTGCTGGGCAGCGACAAGGTCAGCGGCAGCACCGATGTGATGTTCACGGTGCAGATCAAAGACGGCAAAACCCTGCTGACCCAGGTGCCCCGTGACACGTTTGTGGAAAGCAGCCACTACGGGATCCTCAAGGCCAACGCGCTCTATGCCTTCGGTGGCCTGGAGGCCATCCGCCAGGATCTGCCGCCGCTGGTGGGCGGGCCGGTGGATCGCTATCTCAAGGTGAACCTGCGGGCGGTGCAGCGCGTGGCCGAAGCCCTCGGTGGCGTGGAGGTCGACGTGCCCAAGCGGATGGTCTACGTCGACAACAGCCAGGGCCTCTACATCGATCTCTACCCCGGCAGGCAGGTGCTTAAGGGCGAGCAGCTGGAGGGCTTCCTGCGCTTCCGCCACGACGAACTCGGCGATCTCGGGCGGATGGAGCGCCAAAAGCTGGTGCTGAACCAGATCTTCCGCCAACTGGCCAATCCAACCAGCCTGGCCCAGCTGCCCCAGCTGCTCAAGATCGCCGGCGACGACATCAAAACCGACCTGAGCGTGCTGGAGCTGGGCCAACTGCTGACGGCCATGACCGGCACCAAGCTGAGCACCTCCCAGATCCCGGGGCGCCTGTTCTGGCACAACGACCTCAGCTATTGGATGCCCAACAGCAACAACCATTACCCGGTGGCGCTCACCGGCTCCGGCGAAGCGGAAACCACGACGACGACCCCGTGATCAACCCGCTCATCGCCGCAGAAAACGGTGGTGTCTGAGCCCTTCCAGCAACCCCCAGGCCTGGGGACGGCTGGAAAAAAACACGCGGCGGTGCTGTCGCAGATGCTCCAGATCCGGGTCATGGTCGCCGGGCACCACACCCAGCGGCAGGCCCTGCAGCAGCTCGGCATCCCCCTGTTGGCTGGCCTCCACCAGGATCGAACCGAGGGCCAGATTCCAGCGCAGGGCCACGTAGCGCAGGGCTTCCACCTTGGAGGCGGTCAACGGCAGCACATCCAGGTACCAATGCTGAAACAGGTGCGGCCGGGCCAGCAGACCGTGGGCCCGCAGGGTCTGCCGCACCACCGGCAGGATGCCCTGATCGGGCTCAGCCAGGGTGTAGCTCACCTTGAGGGGACCCTGATCGATCAGGGGTTGGCGGGTGAGGCGGGGTTCGAGCTCGGCCATGGCCCTCTCCACCGCCCGGCGGTCCCAGCCGCGACCGATCTGCTCCTGCCACTGCCGATCAGCCCGATCCTGCACATGAATCTCGGTGCCGGCCTGGGTGATCCAGAGCAGGGGCGCGGGCAGGTGCAGGTCGCCGTAGCGCAACCGGGCTGACTTGATGCCCCGACCGGTGGTGACCGCCACTGCCAGCTGAGGATCAGCCTGCAGCTGCTGGTGCAGCTCAGCCAGGCTGGCGGGGTCAGGAGCCGCAAAGCTGCCGTCAAGATCCAGCACCACCAGGCGCTCCGGGCGCGCAGCAGGGGCAAACAGGGGAGCTTGCGCGTCCTCCCGAGCCAGGGGCGAAGCCCCGGTTGGCGGCTGCGTTGCCCGCGTCGCCTCCGCCAGGTACTGAGCGACGTGGGCATCCCAGCTGAAGGCGCGACTCACCGCTTCGATGCCGTTGTGGCTCCAGCGGCGCCAGCGGATGGGGTCGCGCAGGCTGTCCTCGATCGCCTGCTGCAGCGCATCGAGATCCGACACATCCACGAGCAGGCCGCTGTCGGTGCGGGCCAGGATGTCGCGCGGTCCCCCGTCATCGGTGGCCACCAACGGCAAGCCGCTGGCGGCCGCTTCGAGCAGGGTGAGGCCGAATGGCTCGGTCAGGGCAGGATTGACGAACACGCCACCGAGCCCGGCGGCCCAGCGATAGATCGCCGGGATCTGGCTGCGCTGATGCTGCTTGGGATAGGCAACGCTGCCGTAGAGGTCAAAGCGATCGACCAGCTCGAACACCTGCTGCAGCACCTCACGCTGCGGCTTCTCGAGCTGGCGCGGGTCATCGCGGCTGCCGAGCACCAGCACCAGGTTGTGGCGGCTGCGCAGCAGTTCGGAGCGGCCAAACACCTCCACCAGGGCGGCGATGTTCTTGCGCGGATCAGCGCGGCAAATCGCCAGCAAGGGGGGCTTCAGCGGATCCCGCAGAAAGGGCAGCATCAGCGCCTCAATGCCCTTTTCCCGCTGACCAGCGATGGGTGCATGGAACTGACGGGCATTCACCCCTGGGGCAATCACCCGTGCCCGTGCGGCGTTGAAGCGTCCGTAGCGGCTGTACTGCTGATCGCGCTCCTGCTGGGTGCTGGTGATCACCAGCTGGCTGTGGGCAAGGGTGAGTTCCTCGGCATCGATGCGCCGGGCCATGGCGTACTGCCCGTCGATCTGTGTCGAATCCAGGCCGGCATGGATCAGACGGCGACGCTTTTCACGCCCGAGCGAATGACCCGTGAACACCAGCGGAATCCCGAGCCGCCGCTGCAGCAGCGCTCCCACGTAGCCGGCATCGGCGTAGTGGGCATGGATCCAGTCGGGCTGGCGCTGCTGACGGCGCAGACGTTCCACCAGCGCATCGGCCAGTTCATCGAGATAGGGCCACAACAGTTCCTTGCGCAGGTAGCGCCGTGGCCCGAAGGGCAGCCGCAGGAGGCGGGCGTCGCAGCCCAGGTCCTCCTCGACCTGGGCGTAATCGGTGGAGACACGGCGGTCCTGGATCAGCCGGGTCACCACCTCCAGCCGCTCCACCTCCGGACGGGCTGCCAACGCCTTGCACAGCTGCAGCACATAGGCGGTCTGACCACCGGTGTCGGGATCGCGGCCCAGTTCCAGGTCCTGACCCCGGAAGAGACCGTGGAGATGCAGATGGAGCAGATAAAGCCCCATGGTGTCCTTGAGGCATGTCGTTCCTACTTAGCCGTGGGATGCCGAGCTGGCGCAGCACCCCAACGGAGGAGAACCGAACCGGAAACCCCGACCCAGCTGCACAACCCCTTGCTGCAGCTGGCTGATCGCACTCGACAAGCGCCAGCCTCGGGCGGCGCCCATGTCAAGGAATCTGAACGCAGCCCAACCGGATCTACGCCGCCAGCGCCAGCGGTGGGTGCTGCGCCAACACTTGCTTGAGGTAGCG
>VGPQ01000078.1 GCA_016882555.1 Cyanobacteria bacterium M_surface_7_m2_040 | reverse complement strand
GTAGGGTGAGGCGATGGCACGCAGTGGCGACGAGGGTCTGGAGCAGCGTCTGGATCGCTGGGTCGAGGCGGGTCGGCAATTCGTCGATGGCGTCTCCGGTGCCCGCCCCGGCTCCCGCAGCCCTGCCCGCTCCAGCAGCCGCCGTCCCAGCGCGCGCCTGAATCCCGCAGAGCTGGGCCGCTGGGTCGAAACCAAGCTCGATTGGCTGCTGGAGGATGACGCCAATGATGACTGGCGCGAGCCCTGGCAGCCATCGCGCTCCCGCGCCCAGCCCGCCGACCCCGAGCCCCGCGGCCGTCGCCGCCCGCTGGAGGCGATCTCCAGGCGCCCTTCAGCGCCGGTGGTGTCTGCAGCCGCATCAGCCGACGCGCTTGATCCCGCCTCGGCTGATGCGGCCGGCGAGTGGCCCGATGACGCGCTGTTCAGCGTGCCCCGCTGGCAGCGTCAGCCGGATCCTTCCATCCAGCCCCCCGCGAGCCGGCAGAACCCTGAACCCCAGGGGCGTCCCCTGCCCCGCTCGAGCCGCCGCCGTTGAGGGCTGCGGCGTTCGCGAGCTTGCTCAGGTTCGGATCCTGAAGCGGCAGCCGCGGCGCTCCAGTTCGTGGTTCACGGCGCCGCGCAGGCCGCTGGGCACGTCTTCGGCCATTTCAGTGGCCGTGGTGCTGATGGCGGGCTCGCCCTGATCGAGATCGTTGAGCAGGTCAGCCCACAAGCTCACCTGCCGCGCCGGCCTGCTGCCGCCTGAGCGGCCGGGGGGATGGTTGCTGCCAAGAGGCCTGGCCATGGTTCCGCGTGCAGATGCGCTCAGGATGCCGCCACCACATGCGACGTCAATCTGTCAAGCGCAAACTGCATCACAGCGTTACAACTGTTGTATTTCTTCATGACTTGGGTGGAGGGCTGCGGCCCCCAGCCACTGCTCCAGGGCCGGCGAGAACACCTCCCGGATCACCGTGAGCGGCAACCCGCCGCGAAAGAAGCGGTAATGGCGGCTCCAGAACGGCCCCCTCGAGCCGAAGCGCTGCTCCAACCATGGGGCTTCCACCTGGGCCAGGCCATCCACCTCGCGAAACAGTTCGGCCCGGTGGCTGGTGAGGCTGCGCCAGATCGGTTGCTCCCGCTCCTTGAGGTTGGTGCGGGCGGCCTCTTCGTTCCACCAGCTTTCGGCCCAGGCCAGCGTCTGCTCGCCGCACCGCAGCCACACCTGGCGCCGCAGCAGCGGGCCCTGCAGCTCATGGATCTCGACCGGGGCGTGGCGGCCGGGATCCGGATCGGAGGCCATGCCGATCAGTTCGATCTCCACGGGGATTCCGCTCAGCAGCTCCAGGTGGCGGGTCGGGCTGCCATCCCCCAGCAGCATCAGGCGCCAGGCGCCGCTGAGCACCTTTCCGGCGCTGCCGCTGGCCACCGTCTGAAACGGCGCCTGCCATAGCACCTGAGGTGAGGCTTGCAGTGCTGTTGTTTGAGGCGATCCCACCGGCCACCGACCTGCGGTCTGCTGCACCCTAGGGGGCGCGGCTCAGCAACCGCTTCAGAAACCGCTGCTGATGCTGATGCGGCGCACCTGGCCGCCGCGCTCGATCACCGCCGTGTCACCCGAGGCCGAGCGCAGCCGCCAACCGCTGCCGCCGATGCTTTCGCCCACCCCGGCGCTGGTGGAGGTGCCGCCCACCTGGAAGATCGCCGAGCCGCTGCGTCCGGGCACCTGCACCACGCCCACCAGCAGTGGTAGGCCATCGCTGCCGCCCGCGCTGCTTGGCACGGGTGGGGGTGCCGTTGGGGCCCGGTTCGCGATGGCGGCATTGAAGGGCACCTTCAGCACCTCGGCCGGCGGCGCACCCGCGGCGGGCAGCTGGGCCAGCTCCTCCATCCAGGGTTCGTTCGGCGGTGGCGGCGGCAGACCATCGTCGGCCTGCGGCTGGCCAGCGGTGCCGGCATCTGCGGTCGTGCTGCCGGCACCGCTGGCTGGCCCCATGGCCCGCAGCCGCTCCAGCAGCACGAGGTTGCGCTCCTGCCGCAGCGCTTGCTGCTGGCTGCCCCAGAGGCCCGCGATCAGCACGGTTCCGAGGGCTGTGGCCAGGCCCGCAGCGGCAATGCTGATCGGCACCAGTTCCGGCCGCCGCTGCAACAGATCGGCAATGGCGTGGGCCGAGCGTCGGCGGGCGGGCTGGGGCTGCCGCAGCGGCTGTGGTGGGGTGCTCTCAAGGGGCCGAGTGACCGTGGCGGCGGGGGGCTCAGCCACAGCCGTCGGTTCAACGATCTCCACCTCGATTGCTGAGTCTCCGCTGAACACCCGGTTCAGCATCTGCTCGGCCTTCAGCTCCCAGTAGGCCCTGGAGGTGGGGATGCCGCGGCTGGAGCGCATCGAGGTAGGCTCGATTACGCCGATAAGGTATCGCGGTTGCGCAGCTCCAGCCACAACAGCAGGGCATTGGCATCGGCGGGGCTCACCCCCGGGAGGCGCGCGGCCTGGCCCAGGGTGTGGGGCTGCACGGCGGTGAGTTTTTCGCGGGCTTCGCGCGACAGCGTGCCGATGATCCCGTAATCGATGCCGCTCGGCAGCGCGCGCCCTTCCTGGCGCTGCAGTTGATGAATCTGCTGCTGCTGGCGCTGCAGGTAGCCGCTGTACTTGATGTCGATTTCGGCTCCTTCGCGCACATCCGTGGGGGTGTCTGGATCGCTGAGGCCGTGGCGCACCAGATCGCTGCTGTGGAAGCCCGGTCGCCGCAACAGATCGGCCAGCAGGATCGATCCCTTGATCGGGGCGCCGGTTTCGGGCGCAATGGCCGCGGCTGCGGGGGCGCTGGCTTTGAGCCGCACGGTTTCGAGCCGTCGCTGTTCGGTGGCGATCGCCTCCTGCTTGGCGCTGTAGATCTGCCAGCGGCGATCATCGATCAGCCCCAACTCGCGCCCCAGGGGGGTGAGGCGGCGGTCGGCGTTGTCGCCGCGCAGCACCAGCCGGTATTCGCTGCGGCTGGTGAGCACCCGGTAGGGCTCGCGCAGATCCTTGCTGATCAGATCGTCGATCATGGTGCCGATGTAGCTCTCCGAGCGCGCGAAGTGCACCGGCTCCTGGGTGCCGATCAGGCGGGCGGCATTGAGCCCGGCCACCAGCCCCTGGGCGGCGGCCTCCTCGTAGCCGGTGGTGCCGTTGAGCTGGCCGGCTGAAAACAGTCCGGCCACCCGCTTGGTTTCCAGCGAGGGTTTGAGCTGGGTGGCGGGCAGGTAGTCGTAATCCACGGCATAGGCGGGCCGCAGCATCACGCATTGCTCCAACCCCGGCAGGGTGCGCAGCAGCGCCAGCTGCAGGTGCTCGGGCAAGCCGGTCGAGAAGCCCTGCACATACAGCTCGGGTGTGTCGCGGCCTTCGGGTTCGAGAAAGATCTGGTGGCTGTCCTTGTCGGCGAAGCGCACGATCTTGTCTTCGATCGAGGGGCAGTAGCGCGGCCCCTTGCTGTCGAGGTGGCCGCCGTAGATCGGCGTGAGCTGCAGGTTGTCGCGAATCAGCTGGTGCGTGGCCGCCGTGGTGCGGGTGATGTGGCAGCTCATCGGCTCGCTGCTCACCCAGGCCGCCGGATCAAACGAAAAGAAGCGGTCATGGGCGTCGCTGGGCTGCTCCTCGAGCTGATCGAGGGCCACGCTGCGCCGGTCCACCCGGGCCGGGGTGCCGGTCTTGAGGCGGTCCAGGGCAAAGCCAAGCGCCGCCAAGGCTTCCGTGAGCCCTTCGGCGGCCTGCTCGCCGGCACGGCCGGCGGCCATCGATTGGCTGCCCACCCAGATGCGCCCACCCAGAAAGGTGCCGGTGGTGAGCACCACCGCCTTGGCCCCATAGGTGCTGCCGAAGTAGGTGCGCACGCCGGTGATGCGCGCCGCCGGGCCCTGGCTGGGCTGCCAGGCCGAGCCGCCGCCATCGGCCTCGCCCTCGATCACCAGCCCCGTCACCATCGCCTCGCGCAGGGCCAGGTTCGGCGTGTGCTGCAACAGCTGCAGCATCTGGCGGGCGTACTGGCGCTTGTCGGTCTGGGCGCGCAGGGCCCACACCGCCGGGCCGCGGCTGGCGTTGAGGATCCGCTTCTGCAGGGCGGTGGCATCGGCCAGCCGGCCGATCACCCCGCCCAGGGCATCGACTTCGTGCACCAACTGGCTCTTGGCCGGACCGCCCACGGCCGGGTTGCAGGGCTGCCAGGCGATGCGGTCCAGGTTGAGGGTGAACAGGGCCGTGGAGCAGCCCAGCCGTGCGGCCGTGATCGCGGTCTCGCAGCCGGCATGGCCGCCGCCCACGACGATCACGTCGAAGCATTCGGTGGGTGGGGTGTGCTGGGCCATGGAGTCAATTCTCCATGGCCCCGGGCGAGGCCCACTCAGAAGGAGATCCGCAGTTCAAAACCGGCAGAGACGAGATCCCCCAGGTCGCGTCTCACATTGGGATAAACGACCCACCAGAGCTTGGGGGTAAAGAACAGCCAGGGAGTGATCTGGGCGCTGTAACCCACTTCCAGCGTGCCCTGCCACCCGATCACCGAGCAGTTGGGCATTTGGGTGCAGACCGTCTGGTTCTGACTTCGGGTGATCACCCCCTGATTGACGAAGGGCATGGCCCAGCCGGCAAACAAGACGTCGCTGTTGCGTCCGAACACGCCTTCGTAAGCGAGGCCTCCATAGACCCCTTTTGAGGTGCTGCCTCGCTTCTGCCAGGGACTCCATTTCCCCTTCAGAAAGGCAGTCAAGCCACGGTTGTAGCTGCCTGGCTCCCGGTAGAGCATCGCTTCGGCCATGGCGTAATACTGCGTATTGCCCCAATAGGTCTGACGATCGGCACCGGTCAGGAAGAAATAGCCGCCATTGACGTCGTAGACATTGCTGAGTCCATAGCCCGTGTGGTATTGACCACCAAAGCGAACAAACCAAGGTTTGCCGTTGTCGTTTGGGTTCAGGCTGTAGGTGCCGCCGCGCCAGGTGAGTTCGTACAGCAGCTCGACGCCATTGGTGTTGAGATCCCAGTACTGCTTGTAGCCGCGACGGTTGTCGATTCCGCCGCTGGGATCCCAGTAGCCGCTGACCACCATGGCTTTGGCGATCAAATTGTCGCCAATGACGTTTTCGACCGATAACCCTGGCGGTGCAGTGGTGACAAGAGGCCCATTGGCGGTGCCTGGAGTGGTGCCAATGATCCCCGGCTCATTGAAGGCCCAGAAGCCGAACAATCCGGAGATGATTGATTTGTTAAAGGTGATCCAGGGGTTGATCGCCCCGAGGCGCACATAGTTCAGGTTGAATTTGCCGTAGTGGTGCTCAATCCAGTACTCAAAAATGCGGATCCCCTGCATCTGGGGGTTCAAATCACGGCTGCGCCCTGTATCGGTGTAGAAATAGCCGTGATATTGGCGTGTGCCCAGGCCTGCTGGGTTGAGTGTGTTGCCGTAGGAATAAATCGGGCCCTGATTGCCTGCTTCTGGGTAGGTGAAGGAAACGTGGATCTGGCCTCCCTTGTAATTCTTGCTGATCAGCCTTAATACAGATCGACCCCAAGGATCTGCATGAAGTTCATCTACCAGTTGTGCCATGGACCCTGTGTGCCGCGCACCAGGGGATTGCTCGACAGGTTGCTCTGTACGTCGATGAGGTAATCGACGGCCGAGCATCCATAAATATCGACGCCTTGTTCAAACAGCTTGTCACGCCCCTTGATGGCAAGCAGGTGATCCCTGTCGGCCAATGCGTCTGACTTCGCCTTGGGCAGCATGTAGGTCGGCCGCATGTAGGTGTCAAGTCGACGCCAGGTGGCCGGCACCTTCAGGTGGCGCAGAACATCGCAGTGAATCTTTTGGCTGTAGTCGTAGGGCCCTCGATTGCGCGGGATTGGCAGATTGAACGGGTTCGGCAGATAGGGGCTTTCAGCGCTGGCCTCAGGCTTGGCAGGTTGTGATGGCGACGTGTCCGCCTGATTGCCCACTGTGGGCTCAGCGCTGGGGCTCGATGGTGGCGTTTCGGAGGTCGAGGTCGGAAGGTCCTCGGCTGCTCCTTCAATCGGCAACTGCGGGTTCTGGGCCCAGGCTGTTGGGGCAGTACTGCAACACAGGCAAAAGCCAAGGGCGGCCAGGGCGATCCGACTGAGTCGAAGGGCCACAGTTGTTTTGATTCGCTGCCGAAACGTAATCTTTCTGGCGCATATCCGCTTCGCCTGCGCAGCACTATTCTGATTTTGGGACCGTCTGGTCGGCTTGCGAGTGACCCTGGGATTTTCCAGGATGGGTCGTTGTGCCAACCAAGGCGATGCCTGCTCCTGTTTGTGTGGTGGTCGGTTATGGCGCCGGCGTGGGCCATGGCATCGCCGCAGCGTTCGCCCGCCAGGGCAGTGACCTGCTGTTGCTGGGCCGCAGCCCCGAGCGGCATGGAGCCGCGCTGGCTGAGCTGCGGGAGCTGGGGGTGGAGGTGACCACGGAGGCAGTTGACGCGGCCGATCCGGAGGCGTTGGCAGCGGTGTTGGCGGTCCTGCCGGGCGAAGGGCCGGTGGTGCTGGCGTACAAC
>VGPQ01000077.1 GCA_016882555.1 Cyanobacteria bacterium M_surface_7_m2_040 | reverse complement strand
TAAGGCGGAATGACTTCGAGTTAAGCCTAGGGGATCGGACGCGCGCCCGGGTCACGTTTGATGAAGTCAGGCCGGCCAGCAGTCGCGAGGACGGGGTGGATCTGCAGATTTGCTTTAGATTTGCGGTTGGTCTTGTGGAGGCAAGCCGCATTTGTCGGTCCAGAACCCTGGCTCAGCGCCGCACCCTTGGGCTTGCGATCTCCGTCAGATCTCCAGCAGCCCGTCGCTCTCTGGATTGGAGTTCAGCAGCCGATCGCTCAGGTTTGAGGGCACCATCAACACGCTGGCGGCGAGCAGGTCAGGGTGTTCTCCCAGGCACAGCAGCCATTCGCGGAATTCTTCGTTGAGCGCGTAGCTCTCCTCGTAGTGCTCCAGCGTGTCGAGGGTGGCGCGCCGTGCAAGGGCCCAGCTCACGGCCACGGTGAGACGGCGTTCGATGGCTGCGTCCATGGTCACCGTCCCCTGGTGGTCGCACCACGCTGACGGTTGACGTGCCGATTGGGGGTGTCGGTTGACACAACGTCGCAGATCTCCCGTTCATGCAGGTCGCGGTTGCTGCACAAAGGTCGGCAGTTGGGGCCCGTTCATGGCGATCACCGACCCTGCCCCATCGGCCACCGCGGCCAGGGGCGTGGAGGGGGACCAGTGGCCGCCTCCGGCCTCGGCTGCCGCCGCTGTTGAGCGCCCCCGCAGCAGGTAGGGCTCGCTGAGGGACCAGCTGCGGGCATGGCTGATCAGCAGCGGATCCGCCGGTGCAAACACATACGACGGATGGCGCGGGACCGGTTCGCTGGCCTCGCGGCCACCGTCGAGACGCACCGCCCGGGTGATCGCCTGCACGAAGCGGCTGCGGGTGACCACCGTGCTCAGGTAGGCCACCACCCGGATGCGTGGGGCATCAAAGCCCTCGGAGCACATGTCGATGCTCACCAGCCAGTCGCCCTCGCCGCGCTGAAAGGCCGCCAGCCGCTGCTCGGCTTCGGGATCGAGGGAGTGCACCAGCTGCGCGCTCTCCCCCTGTTCGTTGAGCAGATCGGCCAGGCGCCTGGCATGGGCAATGTCGCGGGCGATCACGAGTCCGCCGGCGCCGGCATGCTGCTGGCGCACCTGCTCCAGCCGGTCGCGGGCCTGGAGCAGCACCCGTTGGGCGATGCTGCTGCTGTCGGCCAGGCGGATGGCACGGCGCAGGTTGCGGGCCCGCCAGCTTTCCCGGTTTTCGGCTGAGATGCAGGAGCGTTCGGCGTCGTCACCCGCTGTGCGGGCGTGGTCGACCCAGCCGTCCTGAAAGCGAAATTCCAGGGGGCGCACATCGCCGGCGGCGATCAGCTGGCGTGGTTCGACGCACAGGTCGGGCATGATCCGCCAGACCAGCGCGTCGCCATCGCGCACCTGCACCTGCCGCGCGGCGCAGAAGGCGAGCTGGTCGGCGCGGAAGGGGGTGCCGGTGAGTCCGAGGCGTAGGGCAGCAGTGCGGCTGAGGGTGGCGAACGCGTGGCCCCAGGCGGCGGCCTCAGGCTCGTCCGGGTCGAGGCCCAGATGGTGCACCTCATCGGCGATGGCCAGCCAGGGCGAGGGTTCCCAGGCCTGCAGCTGCTCCAGCAACCGCGCGCGGTGCAGGGCCGCGGTCTGGTAGCTCAGCAGCAACCCGGGGGCTGTGCTGGTGCCTGGCCATTCGGCGAGCTCCAGCTGCAGGCGGGCCGCCGCCTGGACCCATTGGCGGGCGATGGCGGTGCGATGGCAGAACACCACAAACCGCTGCAGGCGCCCCTCGCGCAGCAGCTGCTCGACCCCCAGCAGGGCGCCCAGCGTTTTGCCGGCTCCGGGGCCGGCGTGGATCAGCACATCGTGTCCCTCGCTGGAGGCCTGGCCAAGACGTGCCCGCAGCAGCTGAATCAGGCGGGTCTGCCACTGGCGCGGTTGAACCGACGGCCGGCGGACCAGCGCAAAGGAGGGGGGAACCATGGCCGCATTATTGAGTGTTCTCGCCTATGGGCACAGCGCCGGATGTTCCTAGCTTCAGGCCATCACGGCGCTGACCATGCCTTCCTCTGAAGCCAGTGATCGCGATCCCCGGCAGCTTTCGCCCGCCCAGCGGCGCCAGCGGCTGGAGCAGTGCTGGCAGCTCGAATGCGACATCGACCCGATGATCCTGCGGGCCCGCCAGCTGCGCCATCAGGGGGCCTGGCCCCAGGCGGCCTGCCTCGAGCAGGAGCTGTTGCCGCTGTTTTGAGTGCGTCTGCGTCCGTCTGAGTGCGTCTGAACCCGTCAGAGTCAGCGTGGGTCAGTTTGGGTCGCCAGGGGCGACTCGATTCGGTGGGGGTGTGCGCACAATCGCGCCAAAACCATTGCCCACTCCCCCTGGCCATCGCCTAATGATCCCCATGGCCCAATGATCCCCAAGAATGGGGCCCATGACCGCTGTGCGGGTTCAGGAGCTGATGCTGTGTTGAAGGTGTTGATCCCACGGGAGCTGCGCCCTGCCGAGCGGCGGGTGGCCGCCACCCCCGAGACGGTCAAAACCTGTGTGGCAGCAGGGATGGCCGTGCAGGTGGAGGCCGGCGCCGGTGAACAGGCCGGCTTTGCCGACAGCGCCTATGCCGAGGTGGGCGCCACCGTGCTGGCATCGGCCGAGCAGGCCTGGGCGGCGGCCGATGTGGTGCTCAGCGTGGCCCCCCCCGAAGCCGAGCAGCTCGCCCAGCTCAAAACCGGTGCATTGCTCGTTGGGCTGCTGGAGCCCTACAACGCGGACGAGCGGCTGCAGCTGCTCAGCCAGCGCGGGGTGTCGGCGGTGTCGATGGAGCTGCTGCCCCGCATCAGCCGGGCCCAGAGCATGGATGTGCTGTCGTCGCAGGCCAACATCGCCGGCTACAAGGCCGTGCTGCTGGCGGCGTCAGCGCTCAACCGCTACGTGCCGATGCTGATGACCGCCGCCGGCACGATCCAGCCCGCACGGGCGCTCGTGCTCGGTGCCGGTGTGGCGGGGCTGCAGGCGGTGGCCACGGCCCGGCGTCTGGGCGCCATCGTCTACGTGAGTGACGTGCGTCCGGCGGCCAAGGAACAGGTCGAGTCGCTGGGGGGGCGTTTCATCGATCCCCCCACCGAGCAGGAGCGCCCCGCCGAGGCCGGTGGCTATGCCAAGGCCGCGAGTGAAGCCTTTCTGGCGGCCCAGCGGCAGCAGCTGGCCGAGCAGCTGGCCCTGGCCGACATGGTGATCTGCACCGCCCAGGTGCCTGGCAAGCCGGCACCGCGGCTGATCAGCGATGCCATGGTGGCCGGCATGAAGGCCGGCTCGGTGGTGGTCGATCTGGCCGTGGCCCAGGGCGGCAACTGTGAGGGCAGCGTCGCCGGCCAGACCGTGGAGCGCCATGGCGTGCAGCTGATCGGCGCCGACGCGCTGCCCAGCAGCCTGGCCCAGCACGCCAGCGCCCTCTATGCCCGCAACCTGATGGCGCTGCTGCAGCACCTGCAGGGCTCCGGCAACGCTGCTCAAGACGGCGACCAGTCCCAGCTGGCGATCGACCCTGAGGATCCGATCCTGGCGGGCTGCCTGATCACCCATGCCGGCCGCTGCCTGAGGCCGGATCTGCTGCCCGAGCCTGCTGGTTCCGGCAGCGCCTCGGCCGACCCCTCCTTCACCCCCGCTTGACATGAGTTCCCTGTCTCAGGCTCTGTGGGTGCTGCTGCTTGGCAGCCTGCTGGGCCTTGAACTGATCGGCAAGGTGCCCCCCACCCTGCACACGCCGCTGATGAGTGGTGCCAACGCCATCAGCGGCATCACCGTGCTGGCCTCGCTGACCCTGATCGCCCAGGCCGGTGGCCAGCCTGCCCTGCTGCTGCTGGGGGCGGCCTCCCTCGCCTTTGCCCTGTTCAACGTGATCGGCGGCTTTGTGGTCACCGACCGCATGCTGGCGATGTTTTCGCGCAAGCCCTCAGGCCGTTGAGCCTTCTGATCCCCAGCACCGTGATCTGCACCATGCCAATCCCCACCCTCGCCACGGCCATGGCCGTGGCTGCCCCAGTGACCTCAGCTCGATCGGTGTTGCCCTACGTCATCGACCTGGTGGCGGTGTTGCTGCTGGCCCTGGGGCTCAAGGGGCTCTCCAAGGTGCGCTCGGCCCGTTCGGCCAATGGTCTGGCGGCCCTGGCCATGGGCCTGGCGGTGGTGGGCCTGCTGATTCAGCAGCAGCTGAACCTGCAGGCCTGGGTGTGGATCGGCGCTGGTACGGCGATCGGCGGCCTGGCGGGTCTGCTGCTCGCCCAGCGGGTGCCGATGACGGCCATGCCCGAAACCGTGGCCCTGTTCAACGGCTGCGGCGGCATGGCGTCGCTGCTGGTGGCCATGGCCGTGGCCTTGTTTCAGAGCGCCCCCGGCGGTCTGGCCGATGGCGCCGTGCTGGTGGAGCGCATCTCGATCGTGATCTCGGTGTTTGTGGGGGCGATCACCTTCAGCGGCTCGATCGTGGCGATGGGCAAGCTGCAGGGCTGGATCGGCACCCCCGCCTGGACCCAGAGCAGCCTGCGCCATGGGGTCAACCTCACCCTGGCGGTGCTGTGCCTGGTGGGGGGCATTGGCCTTCCCAGCGATCCGGGCGGACTTTCCTTGTGGATCCTGGTGGGGGCTTCGAGCCTGCTGGGCATCGGCGTGACCCTGCCGATCGGCGGCGCCGACATGCCGGTGGTGATCTCCCTGCTCAACAGCTACTCAGGTGTGGCGGCAGCGGCGGCGGGCTTCGTGGTGGGCAGCCAGCTGCTGATCGTGGCTGGTGCCATGGTGGGCGCGGCGGGGCTGATTCTCACCCAGGTGATGTGCACGGCCATGAACCGCTCGCTGGTCAGCGTGCTGTTCGGTGGTGCCCTGGGGGCGAGTGCGGGCGGCCATGTGGGCGGCGGCGGTGATGAAGCCGGCTACACCCGCATCACCAGCTGCAGCGCCGAAGAGTGCGCCATGGCCCTGGAAACCGCGGAGCGGGTGGTGTTTGTGCCCGGCTATGGCCTGGCGGTGGCCCAGGCCCAGCACACCCTGCGGGAGCTCTCGAAACTGCTGGAGGCCAACGGCACCGAGGTGAGCTACGCCATTCACCCGGTGGCCGGTCGCATGCCCGGTCACATGAATGTGCTGCTGGCCGAGGCCGATGTGCCCTATGAGCAGCTGCAGGAGATGGATGCGATCAACCCCGAGTTTCCGCGCACCGATGTGGTGATCGTGCTGGGGGCCAACGATGTGGTGAACCCCGACGCCAAGAGCGATCCCAGCAGCCCTTTGTTCGGCATGCCGGTGCTGGAGGTGGATCAGGCCCGGCAGGTGTTTGTGGTCAAGCGCAGCCTGGGGGCGGGGTATGCCGGCATCAAGAACGCCCTGTTCGAGCTGCCCCAGACCGCCATGGTGTTCGGCGATGCCAAGGCCGTGCTGGCCGGTCTGGTGAGTGAACTGCGGGAGATGGGCGTGGGCAAGAAGGTTGCGGCTTAGCGGCGCTGCAGGCTGTAACGCCTCACGATCCAGGCCTCGATCGCTCTGCCGCCGATCACGTGCTCGCGCACGATGCGCTCCACGCGGTCGGCGGTGACGCCGCCGTAGACGATGCCCTCGGGCCAGATCAGCAGCACCGGGCCGTCTGTGCAGATGCGCAGGCAGTCGGCCTTGTTGCGCAGCACGACGCCCCCGGGGCGCGTCGGGTCTTCGAGGCCCAGCTCACGCACCAGGCGCTTGAGGGTCTCCCAGCTGGCGGCACCCAGCGCCTGATCGGGGCAGCAGAGCGCCTTGGTGGGCGTGGCGCAGAGCAGCAGGTGATGGGAAACCTGCATCACCCCGGCAGCGCAGCCGGCAGCTTGGCGTTCAGCCGGGCTGCAGCCTCACGCACCGCCTGACGGGCCCAGGCGTCGACCGCCAACACGTCGGATAGGGAGGGATCGGCCCTGTGGTCGCCCTTGTGGCGATCACACACCCCGTCGATCAGCTTGGGAATGTCGAGGAAATGGATCTGCTCATCGAGGAACAGGGCCACGGCCTGCTCGTTGGCGGCGTTCATCACCGCGGGCATGGTGCCGCCGGCGCGGCCGGCTGCATAGGCCAGCGCCATGCAGGGGTAGCGGGCCGGATCGGGGGCTCGGAAAGTGAGTGAGCCCACCTCGGTGAGGTCGAGGCGGCGCCAGGGGGTCTCGAGACGCTCGGGCCAGCTGAGGCAATAGAGGATCGGCAGCTTCATGTCGGGCCAGCCCAGTTGGGCCAGCACCGAGCTGTCGGCCAGCTCGACCATCGAGTGGATGATCGACTGGGGGTGGATCACGATCTCGATGTGGTCGTAATCCAGGCCAAACAGGTAGTGGGCCTCGATCACCTCGAGCCCCTTGTTCATGAGGCTGGCGCTATCGACCGTGATCTTGCGGCCCATGCTCCAGTTGGGGTGGCTGGTGGCATCGGCCACCGTGGCCTTGTGCAGGTCTTCGGGGGCCCAGTCGCGGAAGGCGCCACCGCTGGCGGTCAGTTGGATGCGGCGCAGGCCCGGGGTGGGGGTGCCAGTGCTCAGGCGGGCCGTTTCGGCGTAGGGCGTGCCCTGCAGGCATTGAAAGATCGCCGAATGCTCGGAGTCGGCCGGCAGCA
>VGPQ01000076.1 GCA_016882555.1 Cyanobacteria bacterium M_surface_7_m2_040 | reverse complement strand
GCCAGGCGCACTGCCGACAGCCAGATCACCGGCAGCAGCGATCCATTCGTGGAGTTGCCAGTCGACCCAGCCGCCGGCAATCAATGGATCCTGCTGGATCATCTCCAGGGCCTCGCAGTAGCTGGTTGCCTCAACCAGCAACAGCCCGCCGCCCCCAGGGCGCTGCTGCTCATCAACCAGAAAGCCGCTGGCCATGGGTCGGCCAGCGGCGCTCAGGCCAGCGGCCCAGGCCCGGTGGGCCTGCAGGTGGGCCGAGCGTTCAGCGCCCGCAAGAGACCTGAACGCCTCTGTGAAGGTCTCGGTCTTGACAAACCAGGGCATGGCGCGGCAACTGAGGCTGCGCGATCGACTTAAGCAGCCACCGCAACCTTGCTGGCCAGGCCCATGGCCGCTGTCTCGCTGGGGGGCACCAGCAGCTTGAAGCGGCCCTTGGCGCTGGCCCAGTCGGCCAGCAACGCTGCGGCCTTGGTGCTGCCGGTGGTGGCCAGATGGGCCTCGAGCAGGGGTTTGAGCACGGCCTCCTGCTCGCTGGTGGTGAGGGGCTCGATCGCCACGATCTCGCGGTTGACCCGCTGCTCCAGGCCGCCCTCCTCATCGAGGATGAAGGCCACACCGCCGGTCATGCCGGCGGCCACGTTGCGGCCGGTGCTGCCCAGCACCACCACCACACCGCCGGTCATGTATTCGCAGCAGTGATCGCCGGCGCCCTCGACCACGGTGCGGCAGCCGCTGTTGCGCACGGCGAAGCGCTCGCCGGCGCGGCCCAGGGCAAACAGCTCACCACCGGTGGCGCCATAGAGGCAGGTGTTGCCCAGGATCACCTGGTTGCCGGGATCCTGAACGCCCGCCGGTGGCACCACGGTGATGCGGCCGCCGTTGATGCCCTTGCCCACGTAGTCGTTGGCTTCGCCCACCAGGCGCACGGCCATGCCCTGCAGCACGAAGGCGCCGAAGCTCTGGCCGGCGGCCCCTTCAAAGGTGAGGTCGAGCTGACCGCCAAAGCCCTTGTTGCCATGGCGGGCGGCAATCTCGCCGCCGATGCGGGCACACACGCTGCGATCGGTGTTGATGATCGCCACGGTGCGCTGCACGCGGCCGTGGCCGTCGATGGCGGCCATCAGTTCGGCATCGGCCAGCAGCTGATCCTCGAGGACCTGTCCATTGCCATGGGCCTGGGCATCGTGTTGCAGCCAGCGGCGATCGGCCGCCGCGTCGATCGGTGCCAGCAGACAGGAGAGATCGAGGGCCTTGGTCTTGGCCAGGACCACCTGGCGCGGCTGCAGCAGCTCGCTGCGGCCGATCAGGTCCTCCAGCCGGGCCACCCCCAGCACGCTGAGCAGCTGGCGCACCTCTTCGGCCACATAGAGGAAGAAGTTGACCACGTGCTCTGGGGTGCCGGGGAAGCGCTTGCGCAGGGCCTCCTTCTGGGTGGCCACGCCCACCGGGCAGTTATTCGTGTGGCAAACGCGGGCCATGATGCAGCCCTCGGCGATCATCGCCACGGAGCCAAAGCCGTATTCCTCGGCGCCCAGCAGGGCCGCGATGAGCACGTCCCAGCCGGTCTTGAGGCCGCCGTCGGCGCGCAGCAGCACCCGATCGCGCAGGCCGTTCTCGAGCAGGGCGCGGTGCACCTCGGTGAGGCCCAGCTCCCAGGGGCTGCCGGCGTGCTTGATCGAGCTGAGCGGCGAGGCGCCGGTGCCGCCATCGTGACCGGAGATCTGGATCACGTCGGCGTTGGCCTTGGCCACCCCGGCGGCGATCGTGCCAATGCCGATCTCGGCCACCAGCTTGACGCTCACCTTGGCGGCCGGGTGCACCTGGTGCAGGTCGTGGATCAGCTGGGCCAGATCCTCGATCGAATAGATGTCGTGGTGCGGCGGCGGTGAGATCAGCCCCACACCCGGCTTGCTGTTGCGCAGCCAGGCGATGTACGGGTCCACCTTGGGTCCGGGCAGCTGGCCGCCTTCGCCGGGCTTGGCCCCCTGGGCCACCTTGATCTCGAGCTGGCGGCCGCTGCGCAGGTATTCGGGGGTGACGCCAAAGCGGCCCGAGGCAATCTGCTTGATCGCCGAGCAGGCGGTATCGCCGTTGCGCAGGCCATTGATGGTGGGCAGGGTGGCCGAATGGCCAGCCGCGTCCACGTCGGCCAGCACCTTGAAGCGGGCTGGGTCTTCGCCGCCCTCGCCGCTGTTGCTCTTGCCGCCGATGCGGTTCATGGCCACCGCCAGCACCTCGTGGGCCTCACGCGACAGGGCCCCCAGGCTCATGCCACCGGTGCAGAAGCGGCTGCAGATGCTCTCGACGCTCTCCACCTGCTCGATCGGCAGGGGAGTGGGCGCCGGTTTGAGCTCCAGCAGATCGCGCAGGGCCGTGACCGGGCGGTTCTCAAGCAGGGTGCGGTAGGTGGTGAAGTGGTCGTAGCCCGGGCCCGCCTTGACGGCCGCGTGCAGGGCCTTGGCCATGTCAGGACTGTTGAGGTGGTACTCGCCACCGCTGCGGTACTGCACGAAGCCGAGAAACTCGAGCTTGCTGCGGTTGAGTTCGGGGTAGGCCTTGGCGTGGATGGCCAGGGTCTCGCTGGCCAACTCGGCCAGACTCAGACCGGCCACCCGGCTGGTGGTGCCCCTGAAGGCCAACTCAATCAAATCGGCACCGATGCCGATGGCTTCGAAGATCTGGGCGCCGTGGTAACTGGCGAGCAGCGAAATGCCGATCTTGGAGAGGATCTTGCGCAGGCCGTCTTCGAGGGCCTGGCGCACGTTGGCCTGGGCCGTCTCCAGGCTGAGGGCCGGCAGCTTGCCGGTCTCGATCAGCTTCTGGGTGCGGGGGTGGGCCAACCAGTGGCGGGTGGTCTCCCAGGCCAGCCAGGGGCACACAGCGCTGGCGCCATAACCGATCAGGCAGGCCAGGTGATGGGTGCTCCAGCACTGGGCGGTCTCGACCACGATCGAGGCCTGCAGGCGCAGACCCTGGCGCAGCAGGTGATGGTGCACCGCGCCTACTGCCACGAGCGGCGGCAGGGCCGCAATGGTGGCATTGATGCCACCCGGCTGACCATCCAAACCCAGGCGATCGCTGAGCACCACGATCGCGGCGCCGGCGCGCACGGCTGCTTCCGCCTCGCTGCAGAGCCGGCGCACGGCCGCCTCCAGGCAGCCGGGGCCATCCACCAGCGGCATGAGGCTCGAGAGGGTCACCAGGCCCATGCCATGGCCGCCAAGACCAGCCAGCTCGGCCTCGTTGAGCACGGGGCTGGCGAGGTGCAGCACGGTTGTGGCCCCGGGTTCGGGCTTGAGGGCCGAGCCGCGCACCCCCAGGTGCATCTCCAGGCTCATCACCAGCTTTTCGCGCAGCGGATCGATCGGCGGATTGGTGACCTGGGCGAAGCGCTGCTTGAAGTAGTCGTAGAGCAGGTGGGGTTTGTCTGAGAGCACCGCCAGCGGGATGTCATCGCCCATGCAGTAGGTGGGCTCCTTGCCGGCACCTGCCATGTCTTCAATCACCAGCTCCAGGTCTTCGGCGCTGAAGCCTGAGGCGGTCTGCAGCTGCAGCAGCTCGAAATCCCCGAGCCGGCGCTGCTGCTGCCAGGGCTGGGCGCTCTGGCTGTGGCGCAGCTGCTGCAGCCAGTCGGCATAGGGATGGCGCGCGGCCGCTTCGGCCTTGACCTCCCAGTTGCGCAGCAGCGTGCCGGTGTCGAGGTTGACGGCCAGCATCTGGCCGGGGCCGAGACGGCCCTTCTCGACAATGCGGCTCTCGTCGAGCTCGACCACGCCGGTCTCGCTACCCATCACCACATACCCATCGCTGGTGATGCAGTAGCGGGCCGGGCGCAGTCCGTTGCGATCGAGGGTCGCGCCCACGTAGTGGCCATCGGCAAACACCAGCAGGGCCGGACCATCCCAGGGCTCCTGCAGGCAGGCGTTGTATTCGTACATCGCCCGGATCTCGGGGCGATCGTCGAGCTCGGGCTGGTCCCGGAACGCCTCGGGCACCAGGGTCAGCAGGCTGTCGGTGATCGGCCGGCCGCTGCGCACCAGCAGCTCAAGCGTGGCGTCGAGGTTGGCCGAATCGCTGAACGCCGCATTGACCAGCGGCCGCAGGTCGCCGGCGGCCTCACCCCAGACCTCCTCAAGGTTGGCCTCGGCGGCACTGGCCCAGTTGATGTTGCCCAGCAGCGTGTTGATTTCGCCGTTGTGGCCCAGCAACCGCATCGGCTGGGCCAGGGGCCAGCGGGGCAGGGTGTTGGTGCTGAAGCGGCGGTGGTAAACGGCAAAACTGACGGCGAAGCGCTCATCGCGCAGGTCGGCATAAAAGGCGGCCAGCACCTGCGAGCGCACCATGCCCTTGTAGACGACGGTGCGGCAGCTGATCGAGGCGAAATACAGATCGCCCGTGGCGCTGCCCCAGGCCGCCCGGCTGCGGTCCACGGCACGGCGGCGCAGGCGAAACAACAGCGCCTCCAGGGCATCGGCATCGCTGCCCGCAGGTGCCTGCAGCAACCAGTGCTCGATGTGGGGTGCCGTCTGGCGGGCCATCGGGCCCAGCACCGAGGAGTCCACAGGCACCACACGCCAGCCGAGACTGGTCAAGCCAAGCCCGGCAGCCTCCTGTTCACAGAAGGTCCGGGCCTGCTCGCGGCGCTGGGCATCGAGCGGCAGAAAGACCGTGGCCAGCCCCCGCAGGCTGCCAGCGCTGGCCTGCGCAGCCGGCCAGACCGCTTCGTACAACCCCCACGGGATGCCGCAGAGCACACCGGCACCATCGCCCGAATCCCCATCACCGCCGCAGCCACCGCGGTGCTCCATGCAGTCGAGCCCGCGCAGCGCCTGCTGCAGCACCCAATGGCTCTGCTGCCCGCCCAGATGGGCCAGAAAACCCACTCCACAGGCGTCCTTCTCGCCAGCCACGGCGGCCGGTGCCGGGCTGTCGCAAGCGGGCCAGGCGGGGGTGCGAGAAGCGGGCATGAACGACGTCATCACAACAACCGAACAGCTGCATGGCCAGCCGGAACCCGCGGGCGGTTTCGATGGCGATGGCAGAACTCTTGATCCTAAGGATTCACTGATCGTCGCTAAGTTGCGGAGCGATCGGCTGCAGATTTCATGCCCCCAGCGGCCTGGCTGCTCCCTCTGATCGCCATGCTCCCGCCAGTGGGGCTGGCGCCACCGCCGCCACCACCGCCACCGCTACCCGCCAGCCCGCCGCCTGGCTGGCGAACCAACGGAGCCAACCAGCAGGGCCTGAGCGGCAAATCACTGCGCATCAATGGCATGGGCCAGCAGGCGCGCTGGCAGCTGATGGGACAGCCCGATGCTCCCCAGGCCCTGTGGTTGCCGCTAGAAGTGCTGCAGAACCAGCTGGGCGTGGCCAGCCGCAGCGCCAGCGATGGCGGCCTCAAGCTCGAATGGTTCGGGCAGGAATTGGTTGTGCCCGCCTTCGCTCAGAAGAGCCTCGACGACGAGGTGAGCGTCGACGGCCTGCCGCTGCTGCGTGCCCTCGGGGTGCGCATCGCCGTGCAGGCGGGCGAGCTGAGCCTGGATCTCCCCCCGCCACGCTTGCTGGCGGTACGCAGGTCCAGCAGCGGCAACCAGCGCCGGGTGGTGCTCGACCTCTCGGGGCCGGCCGTGATCCGCCGCGACGGCAGCAGCCTCTGGCTCGGCCTGAGCAGTGAGGCCGGCCAACAGCTCGATCTGCGCGGCCTGGGCCTGAACACCACGCCCAGCAGCGGGGGCCTGCGCCTGCAGGCTGCAGCAACCCCGGCCCAGAAGCTGTTCAGCCTCGGCGAGCCGGCCCGGATCGTCATCGATCTGGAGGGCGGTGCAACGGCCCAGCGGCCAGCCTCCGAAGGCGGAAGCCAGCAACAGGAGCCGCGTGATCCGCGCTTGTTGGCCCTGCTCGGCAAGGGCCTCCAGTGGGAACGCCAGGTGCGCGGGTCGATCCGCCTCAATGCCGTACGCGTCGATCCCCGCAGCCGGGTGCTGGTGCTGCGCCCCCTCACCCGCAACGGCGGCATGGAAGGGCTCAGCTCGCTGCAGCAGCTGGCCGCCCAGGACGATGCGCTCGTGGCCATCAACGGCGGTTACTTCAACCGCGTCAAGCGGTTGCCCCTGGGCGCGCTGAAAGCGGATGGGCGCTGGCTTTCGGGGCCGATTCTGGGCCGCGGCGTAGCGGCTTGGAGTCCGGGCAACCTGCCCCGCTTCGGCCGCCTCAGCCTGGAGGAATCAATCAGCGACAGCCAGGGCAACCGCGCGCCGATCGCGGTGCTCAACAGCGGCTACGTGCAGCGCGGCCTGAGCCGCTACACCGCCGACTGGGGGCCGAGCTACCGCGCCCTCAGTGGCGAGGAAAGCGCGTTGGTGCTGCGCAATGGCCGGGTGCAAACGCTGTACGTGCATGAGCAACTGGAGGCGGGCGTGCCGCTGCGCCCCGGCGAGACACTGGTGGTGGCCCGCGGCGGCAGCGACCTGCCCTGGCAGGTGGGCGATGGCCTCAGCCTCAGCAGCCGCTCCAGCAACGAGCTGGGCCTGGCGCCCAATGTGATTGGCGGCGGCCCCTTGCTGCTGCAAGGCGGGCGCATCGTGCTCAACGGGGCCCAGGAAAGTTTCAGCAGCGGTTTCCTGCGGCAGGGGGCGCCGCGCACGGTGATCGCCAGC
>VGPQ01000075.1 GCA_016882555.1 Cyanobacteria bacterium M_surface_7_m2_040 | reverse complement strand
TGGGCTGGGGCCGCGCAAATGTCCGGGGGCGGCGTTTGCGCTGCAGGAGGCGCTGCTGGTGCTGGCGGAGCTGGTGCGCCGCTATGAGCTGCTGCCCGATCCGGGGCCGGCCCCCGATCTGGTGGGCTGGCTGACGCTGCGCTCCCGCAATGGCATCCGGGTGCGGCTGCGGCGGCTCAGAAGCTGAACGCCAGCCGCGCACCCACACGCACCTGGTCGTTGCCGAGCAACTGGCCCAGGTCGAGGGGGCTGGCGGCGTTGCTGACGTACACGTCAACGGCGGTGGAGGCGCTCGCCAGCCAGCGCAGGGCCAGGGTGCCGTTGCTGCAGTTGGTGCCGCCCTCATCACTGGCCACGAGGTTGACCTCGGGGATCAGCTGGAAGCTCGGACCCATCTGAATGTTGGCAGCCAGGCCCACGCCCCAGGGGGTGCCCTGGCTGCTCCAGGCCAGCTTGGGATTGAGGTGGAGGGCCAGCCAAGGGGTGGCCTCCCAGGTGTTCATGGTTTCGAAGAAGAGGTAGCCCTTTTTGCTGTCTTTGTTGCGGCCCACGCTGATGCGGCCGGCGGCCCAAACCGGCAAGCCCGGTGTGGGCCGAAACACCATCGCCTTGCCGCCGAAGCGCAGGTTGCCGCCGCCGTCGTTGGCGTAGGTGCGGATGAAGTTGTTCTGGGGCTCGATGCCATCGAACACGCCCGCGGCGATCTGAAACTGGAAGTCGTTCGACACCGAGTAGCCCACCTGGCTGTTGACGCTGCCGCGGCTGTCGCCGCTCAGCCACAGCTGGCGGGTGACGTCGGCGGGGGTGAGGGCGGTGTTGACGCTAACGCCGCCGAGGGCCAGGGAGGCCTGGCGGCGGGTGTAGAGGGGGCTGGGGGAATCCATGGCACCGGGATTCCAGGTGAAGCGCGCATTGAGCATCGGCTCGGTGGGCGCGCTGGGCAAGGCCAGGATCGCGGTGGCTGGGCTGAGGCCAAAGCCGTTGGTGATGCTGGCCTCCAGGCCGATGCGGGGGTTCACCGCCACGTTGGCACCGGCGGTGAGGATCGGCACGCGGGAGTACACCAGATCGCCGTCGAAGGCGTTGGTGCCGGGCCCGAAGGGCAGCAGCGCCGAGCCGAACAGCTGCACTTGGTTGCCGAGGCGGTAGCTGGCGCCGAGGCCGAGGCTGATGGTGGTACCGTAAAACTCCCCGGCGCCGCCCTGGCCAGCGCCCTGGGAATCGGGTAGAAAGCTCACCGCCGGCACTAGGGAGAGCTGCAGCTGGCGGCTGGCCTGCCAGGTGAGGGGCAGGGCGAGGGAGCCCACCAGGTTGTTGGTGAAGACCGTTTGCCCCAAGTCGTTGAAGATGTTCGGGGTGCCGGCGCCATCGCAGCTCACCGTGCCGCCGCAACCGCTGCCCACGGCAAACAACTCCAGCGATCCCTCGGCTGCCAGCTGCCAGCTGCCTGCGCCGCTGCCCTGGCCAGCGAGGCGGCCGCGCAGGCTGGCGCCGGCGGCATTCCAGTAGTTAGCCGGCTGGCTCGGCCGGCTGGGGATGGGGGCGAAGAGCGGGTCGTCGGCATAGGTGTAAAACAGCGAGATCAGCAACGTGCTGGAGAGGCCCACGTCGGCGCGGAAGCCGTAGTTCTGGTTGCCGGTGCCGCTCGCGGCACCGCCGTCGCCGGGGCTCACCTGCTGGAAGTTGAGCTGGGCCAGGCTTTCATCCAGCACCCAGGCGGTGGGCAGGGGGCCGAGGCGCAGCAGGGGCAGGTAGTCGGCCCGGCCGGGCAGCAGCCCCGCCAACACGGCCTCGGCCTCGGCGGCGCTGGTGGGGGCGCTGGCCCCGGTCGGCGGCGCCAGGGCGGGATCGCCGGTGGGCACCGGCGCCCATTGGGGCGCTGCGCTGCTGCCGGGATCGCCGGGGGCCACGGGCTGCCAGCTGGCTCCCGGTTGGGCCGGATCGGGGGAGGCCGGCACGGGGCTCCAGCCGGTGGGGCTGGAAGGCACCCCAGATCCGGCGGCTGAGGGGGCGAGGGGCTGCCATTGGGGGTGGGACCAGCCGGGCTCCCCCAGGCCGCTGGAGCCCAGGCTGAGCAGGGCCGCGGCGAGAGGCAGCAGCTTGGCCGGCGGCCTAGGCATCCGGGCTCTGGAGCAGCAGCCAGCCCAGCGCGGGTTTGCCCTGGAGCTGGAGCTGCTGGCGCAGGGCGTCGAGCTGGGGGCGGGTGCTGGCGCCCGGGCGGGCCACCAGCAGCTGGGCCTGGCAGGCGGCAGCCGCTACCAGATCGCTGGTGCCGAGCACTTGAGCGCCGGGGGTGAGCTGTTGGAGCGCCTGCTGCAAGGCCTGGGCCAGCTCAGGCTCGCCTTGACTGGCCAACGGGATCAGGGCCACGGTGGATGCCCCGGCCAGAGGGCCTAAGGCCAGCAGCGCCAGGGTGGCGGCCCAGCTTTCGGGAGCGGCGTCATCGAGGCGGGCCAGCAGCGGCCCTGGCAGGGCGGCTTGGAGCTCGTCGGTGGCGAACACCCGGCCGCTGCGGCGCTCGGCCACCAGGGCGGCGCCACTGCCGATCACCAAACCGGCCAACAGGCCGAGGGCCCAGTTGCGGGCCGGCCGCGGCGACACCGGCCGATCCAGCAGGGTGGGGGTGGAGATCAGTTCCCAGGGGTCCTGTTTGCGGGCATGCTCCAAAGCCAACACCTGGCGTTCGCTCTCTAGGCGCGTGAGAGTGGCCTCATCGCGAGCGGATTCACGCAACAGTTCGCGATAGCGGATCAGCACACCCTTGGGTCGTTCTGCAGCAGCCAGACGCGCTTCGGCGTCGCTGCGCTTGGCCGCGAGATAACCAAAAGTTTGACGCTTCAAGACCTCGATTAAGAGCCGCTGGCGCAAGCGCAACCGGCGCACGCTGTCGTCGGAATCGGTGAACTTGGAACGCAACACGGCCAGCTGGGTGTCCATATCCTCAAGGCTCTGGTAGATCCCCTTTGACGCCAGCTCGGGAATCACCAAGCCACGAAACATCACCCCTACCGGATCGCGTCCCAAAGCTCGCAACTGCTTGAGCTGCTCATCAATGTTGCGGATCTGATTGGCCGCCTGAACGCGATTCGCCTCAATGTTGAGGTTGTTTCGGATTTCGAGATCGGCCTCGCCTTCACCGGTCAAGGCCGTGAGGTCTTGCTCGATAGCAAACTGCTGCGCAGCCCTGAGCGAACGAATACTCTTATCTTTAAAAATTCCAATCTGACGATCCAAGTACTCAATTGCCTGGCTGATACCCCTTTCTCTGTCTCGCCCTGAGTAGGCTTGATAAGCCTCAGAGATGCGCTTGATGGCGGGAAGAATAAGACCTTGATCAGTGTCGCGGTAGGCTAGATTCAGAACTGACGTGCCCTCCTCAAGCTCAATCTTGAGGCTATCTTTAATCCAATCACTATAGCGCCAAAGGCTTACATCTTCACCGTCCCGCTGCTTCTGAGCTTTCACAAAGTCAAAAACGGGCTTCAGCACAGAAGGGCTTTCGAGGATCTTGACCTCGGTTTCCAGCTGGTTTTCACCGCCCTTGGCACCGATCAATCCTGCCAAGCCTGGATTCGATTGCAGCAATGCCTGGGCACCACTGGTTGGCGATTCCTTGCTGCGCAGCACAATCTGAAATTCCCCCTCCCACACCGGCTTCTGCAGCAGGGTTGCCAGGGCGCTGAGCAGCAGGGTGCCACCGGCGGTGGCGGCGATCAGGCGCCAGCGGCGCTGCAGGGCCGCCGCCAGCTGGCGCAGATCAATCTCGTCGTCTGCGGGGGCGGTGGGCATTGAGGTCGGTGGCACTGAGGTTGCCTGGAACGGAACGCGAGGGGTGTCGGATGGCATCAGCAAGCTCAGCGGAACAGGGAATACAACGAGTACACCCCTACGAAAGGGCCGGTGAGCTCATTCATCACGGTGACGCTGGCGGAGAGGGCCGACTCCTGCACGCGGATGATGTCGCCAGCCATCAAAATGGGATTGGCCGTCGAATCGCTGGCGGCATTGGGGTTGTAGGTGAACTGGCGGCGTTCCAGTTCGCCTTCGCGGGTGAAGCGGATGAACTCCACCTTGCCGCGCAGCAGGGAGGGGCCTCCGGCGAGGTTGAGGGCCTGGTTGAGGGCTGAGCCCTGGGGCAGGGTGACGCCACCGGGAGTGTTGACCCGGCCACTCACGTACACCTGGATGAACTGGGGGGTGAGGTTGGTCTGTCCTGCCTTGAGCAGCTGCTCGCGCAGCACCACCGGGCTCTTGGCCACACTCACCACGTCGCCGTCGAACAGGCGAATGTTCTGGGACTCATCCCCCTCGGTGATCAGGGTGAGGAAATTGAGTTGGGTGCGGATCCTGCCGCCGCCGGCACTCACGGGCTGGCGCCGGGTCACCTGCACCTCGGCCAGGTTGGAGTAGGGGGTGATCCCCTGGGCGGTGCGGATCGCGTCGAAGACGGTGGGGAAGATGGCCCCGAAGGTGGTGATCCCGCCGCCGGAGCTGCTGGTTCCAGAGCCAGGCGTGGCAGGGCTGTCGGGTCGGCTGCTGATCTGCTCTCCGCCGCTGGCGCGGATCGCCGCATCGGCCTCGCTGGACACACTGCCCAGTTCCCAGGCATCACTGAGGGTGTAGTACCCGGGTCGCTTCACCTCGCCGCCCACGTAGATGCGGATGGGGCGGTAGCCCACGGGGCGGATGTAGAGCTCGGGCTGGCGCACGTAGCGCATGAATTGCTCGGTGAGGAAGTAGCGCAGCTCCTCCACCGTGAGCCCTTCCACATAGAGGGCGCGCAGGCGGGGCAGATAGAGGGTGCCGTCGGGGCCGATCGACACGGTGCCGCTGAGATCGGGGATGTCGAGCAGCTCGATCTGCAGGGTGTCGCCCGGGCCGAGGATGTAGCTGTCGTAGACGACCCGGCTGCGGCTGGCGGCTGTCGGGTTTGATGGGGTGTTGGCCAGGCTTGGTTGCAGGCCTAGCACCGCAAAGGCTAGAGCTGTGCCCACCCACCAAGCTCGACGTTGCAACGGTTGCACCGAGATCGAATAACTCCAATGGCTTTGAACTTATCTCCCAAGACGGGCAGATCTGCTGCGGAAGTGCCGCTGCGATGACTGGAGCGGACTGGGCTGCAGGGCGAGCGCCCACCGAACGCCCTCGATCAATGCATTTCTTGCATAGCTGGCCCTCGCTTTGGGCTGTGCCATCCTTACTGAGCTGAGGTCGAGAAGGTTGAGCTCCGCTCCCTTCCACTCCGCCCATGCCTGGAATGGTCCCTCTTCCAGGCTGGGTGCGGCTGAAAGGCCTGTTCTCTGCCTTGCTGTGATGCGCACCACCCAGGGCCTCAACGCCACGCCCGCCGCCTCCGGTGCAATGCGTTCTGCGCGCACCTTGCCCCGCCTGGAGGGGCCCTTGGCCATCGAGGGCGAGCACCTCAGTAACGCCGCGCTGTTCGACCTGCTCGACGCGTGAGGCCCACCAGGCCCTTTGTTGTGGATGCCCGCGCCCGCGGCGTCCACACGATCGTGGTGTTGGCGATCGCATTTACCGCTACTGCTTCGCAGAAGCCTTGCGGCTATGAGCGCTTGAGATCAAAGAACTGAGCCACCGCCTCGACGGCGTGCTCTGGCCGCGAGAAAGCACCGGCTGCGCTGAAACCGGTAGCCCGGAGTTTCCTGTGGTGCTGCTGGAAGTGCAGATGCACCGCGACCCAGGCTTCCCACACCGCCTGGCTGCGTAGACCTACCGCTTCTTGCAGCAACACCCGCAGGTGGTGCATTGGACACTGCTGGTGATCACCCCGCACGATCGGCTGAACCTGGGACCCACTGAAGCTCTACGGCTGTTCCTGGAGCAGCAGGTGCGCTGGCTGAGCCTGGAAGCGCTCAGCCGTGAGCCTGACCTGGACCCGTTGCTCAATCTGCTAACGCTGCCAACCAGGCCCAAGAGCGCGCTCGAGGGCAGTACACGTTGCTGGTTCAACGGTTCCCTGAACTCACCGAGGAGCAAATCATGGTGATCGCTGGCATTCCCCGCGAGGAGATCCGCCACACGCGGGCCGTGCAGGACTGGCTTGCCGAGGGCCGCGAAGAGGGACGCCAAGAAGGCGAAGCAGCCCTTGCCCTCCGCCAGCTCACCCGACGCTGCGGCCCCCTGAGCGAAGCCACCACCGCCCGCATTCAGTCCCCTGGAGCAGCTCGAGTCCCTCGCCGAGGCCTTGCTCGATTTTCAGGGTCCAAACGACCTCACCAGTTGGTTGGCTGCTAACGACTAAGGCCCCAACACCTTCTGCTGCCCTATTCAGGGGCCTTTCTTCGGCTGTTACCCGCACCTCTCCATTTCCCCATGCCCTCACCCCCGCCCAAAACCGCCCTCATCACCGGCATCACGGGGCAGGACGGCAGCTACCTGGCGGAACTCCTCCTGGAGAAGGGCTACCAGGTGCATGGGATCAATCGGCGCGCCTCCTCGTTCAACACCAGCCGGATCGATCACCTCTACCAGGACCCGCACGAGAAGGATCAGCAGGGTCAGCCCCCGCAGCTCACCCTCCACTACGGCGACCTCACCGACAGCACCAACCTGATCCGGATCATCCAGCAGGTGCAGCCGGATTAGATCTATAACCTCGGCGCCCAGAGCCATGTGGCGGTGAGTTTTGAGAGTCCGGAGTACACCGCCA
>VGPQ01000074.1 GCA_016882555.1 Cyanobacteria bacterium M_surface_7_m2_040 | reverse complement strand
CGCGCCACCGACGGCTTCCATGCCCTTGCCATTGCCGCCGCCCTTCGGACCCTTGGCCGGTTCCTGGAGTTGTTCGCTGGTGCGTTTCAGTTCGGCGGCCAGCTGCACTTCTCCAGCCTGCTCGTAAAGCTTGGCGGCATAGCCAAAATCACTCGCCGCCAGGGTGAGCTTGCCTTGTTCACTGCGGCAGATTGCGCGAGCCATCCAGCTCACTGCGGCGAGGGGCTGTTTGCGGATTGCATCGCTGAAAAACCGTTCGGCTTCGGGATAGCGGTTTTGGTTGGCTGCATTGACCCCGGCGTTGTGGAGCTCGGCGTAGCTCATCATCTGGGCCTTGTCGATTCCGACGGCCTGGTCCCAGTGGGTGCTGGCGAGGGACCCGGCGTCGAGGCGGGCGCCGCTGAGGTCGGCCTGGCGCAGGTCAGCGCCCTCGAGCATCGCGCCCTTGAGATTGGCTCCGCGCAGCGAGGCTCCCTGCAGGCTGATGAAGCGCAGATCTGCGCCCTGCAGGTTGGCGCCATCGAGGCGGGCGCGGCTGAGGTTGGCGCGCTGCAATTGCGCCTGGCGCAGGTCGGCATCGCGCAGATCGGCATGCACCAGGTCGGCATCCTGCAGCCGGCAGCCGGGGCAGCGTCGCTGCTCCAGCAGTCGCAGCAGCTCGTTGGCATTGGCGGCTTGCCCAGGCCCGGTGCAGGCCAGCGCGGCCATGGTGGCGAGGATGCCGAAGCGGGTGCCGATCAGGGCGGTGGCGCGCTTGATGGTGCCCATGGCGTGCTCCCAGGGGTGCGCTGGTTATAGCGCCTTGGGCTGCTTCAGGCTTGTTGCTCGCACGCGGCAGCGGCCTAGCGCGTTCAGCAGCGCCGTTTGCAGCTCGGGGCTGGGTGGTTGGGGCCCGAAGCGCCAGCGTTCATACAGCCGGCAGACCTCTGCCAGCGGCGCTTCCAGCTCGGGCCTGTGGCGCCCGGCCCGCTGGGTGAAGCGCTGCAGGCTTTCGCCCGGCTCCAGGGGGAATCCGCGTTGCTCCAGCTGCCGCAACAAGCGCTGCAGCCGCCGCTGCATGCGATCGCCCTCGCGGCGTTCCAGCAGCAGGGGCAGCAGCCCGAGGATCAGGGCCGCAGCCATCGCCAACAGTGCCAGCAGGCCCTGGCCTGGCCCCTTGCCAAGGAGGCTGCGCTGGCGCTGGCGATCGAAGCCCATCACCCAGAGCTGCCAGCGGTAGTCGAGCCCCTGCCATTGGACGGCCAGACTCTGCAGCCACAGCGGAGCCGGGGGGCTGAGCCGGGCACGGTCGGCCGTGCTGAGGCTCGCGGCCAGCGACCGGCGCAGCCGCTCGGGCACCACCCAGGCGGTGGGGTCCACCCGTACCCAGCCGCGACCGTCGAGCCACACCTCGCTCCAGGCGTGGGCATCGCGATGCCGCAGTTCCAGATAGCCCGGGCTGCCGATGGGTTGCTGCCAGCTGCCGCCCTGGTAGCCCACCACCACCCGGGCCGGCACCCCAGCAGCCCGCATCAGGGCCGAAAAGCTGGCGGCAAAGTGCTCGCAGAAACCGGCACGGGTGTCAAACAGGAACCCGTCCAGCGGGTTGATCGACCCCAGGGCCCCGGGCTCCAGGGTGTAGCGAAACCCCTGCTGCAGGTACCAGCGGCGGGCCAGCAGCACCCGTTCGGCTGTGCTCGGCGCCTGCTGCTGCCAGCTGTGGCCCAGGGCTTGCAGCTTCGGATTGGCAGCGGGGGGCAAGTCCAGATCGGCCGAGGTGGGCGGCGTCAACTGCCAGGCCGGCGGGCCCGGTGGCCGCTCCAGGGTGTACAAGCTGCGCTCCTGCAGGGGTGAGCGTCCGATCAAGGTGCCTGTGGTGGTGATCTCGAGCCTTGCCGTTTGCGGCATGGCCCCACCACTCCAGGGTCGTTGCCGAAGGTCACTGGCCTCCACCATCCAGCGTTCCAGCGGCCAGCGTTCTTCGGCCGCTGCCGGCGTGGGGGCTCGGCTGTGCGACGGCAGCAGCGGATCTTGGGCCGCCGGAGTCCAGCTGGCGCCGTCAAAACGTTGATGCACGAGCACCCGCCAGTAGCGCTGCTCTGGTGGTGGCAGCTGGCTGGGCGCGAGGCTCAGCCGCGCGGCGAGGCCATCGTCCTGCACCAGGGAGGCCAGGGCTCCAGGAGCCAGCCGGCTGCTCAGCCCCGTGCGGGCCTGGCTGCCCAGCGACAGGCTCCACAGCGGTTCCATCCGTGGCAGCAGCACGAAGGTGGCCACGAGCAGGGGCAAAGCCAGGGCCACCAGCCCCGCACTGTGTTGCAGCGCGTTGACCAGCGGCAGCGAGGCACTGTGCAGGCAGAGCAGGGAGGCCAGTGCCAGCAGCGTGGCCGCCGCCAGCACCAGGTTGGCCCCCAGGGCCTGGGTGCCGAGCCCGGCCAGGCCGATGGCCAGCAGCAGCAGCAGGCTGGCGAGCCGCTCTCCCCCGCGGTTGCGCGTTTCCAGCAGCTTGAGCCCGCTCAGCAGCCAGAGCAGATTGCAGCCGCTGCGCAGCAGCGCCGTGCGGTCAGCCATGGAGGCGTCCAGCCCCCAGAGCAGCAGCGCCGCTGCCGTGAGCCCCAGCAACATGCCCCGGGGCGGCAGCGTCGGCCGGGTGTTCAGCACGATCAGCAGCGGCATCGCCAGGGCCACCCAGGTCTGCAGCTGCCCCAACAGCAACAGCTGCAGCCACAACAGGGCCAGAGCGGCCACCTGCAAGCGGCGGGCCACGGTCGGGCTCAAGATCGGCCTTCCGGCGGCATGGCCGCCAGGGCCGTGAGGCAGCGTTTCAGTTGGGCAGGGCCGCGATCAGGGCTGATGGGCACGCCGCCTGGCAGCACCAACCCCAAGCTGGCACCCTCGCCAAGGTGCTGGCAAACGCTGTCACACAGGTGCTCCAGGGCGCGCTCCAGCGGGATCCCCGCCGCAGGCGCCAGCCACAGGTCGGACCCCTGCTCCGCCGCAAAGCGTTTGCCATGCAGCCCCAGGCCCTTGGCGGCGGTTTTCCAGGCCACCCGCTGCAACCCTTCTTCCGGGCGCAGCGGGGTCAGCTCCTGGAACTGGTCACTGCCGACGCCCTGCGGCCTGTGCAGCTCAGAGCGCCGGGGCGGCCCCTGGTGCAGCCGCTCCACAGGGCCTGGCCGCCGCGCCGGGGCGATGGCCAGCAGCAGCGGTGGCTCCCAGAAGCTCCAGCAGCGATACAGCCCCAGCGGGGCGTTGGTGCTGATCAGCAGCCGGCCCGGGTGGTGCAGTCCACGGCCAGGCGGCCTCCAGTCAAGGTTGAGCCGTGTGCGGCCTGGCGGCAGATCCAGTTGCAGTGGGGCGCTGGTGTGGGTCTGGTCAAGCCAGCGGATCGTCAGGTCCGCGCGGGCCCTGTTGCTGTTGCACAGCAACGGCACCTGGGCCGGTTCGTCGGCGCAACAGGTGGGAGCCTCCAGCGCCCGGAGCTCCAGACCCTCGAGATTGCGATGGGTCAAGACCAGGCTCAGCAGCATCAGGGCCAGCAGCAGATGGCTCAGCAGCACAGGGCCATTGCTGCGGCTGTTGATGCCCACCACGTAGAGCACGCCGCTCGCGCACAGCCATAGGCCGCCGAAGCCCGTGGGCAGGATGTAGAGGTTGCGGCGCTGCAGCAGCAACACAGGCTCACGGCGGCTCAACCGCCGCTGGATCCGGCGATTCAGCTGCTTCAGGCGCGGCCTGGGGTCAGCGAACCGCATCGACCTGGCTCAGGAGCGTCGCACTCAGCTGCCCTCGGCGTTGATCGGGGCGGCCGGCATCGAGCCGGTGTTCGGCCACCGCGGCAAAGACAGCCTGCACATGGGCGGGGGTGACAAACGTGGCTCCAGCCAGCAGCGCCCAGGCCCGTGCCGCCGCCAGCAGTCCCAGTCCGGCGCGGGGCGACAGGGGCGGATGCTCGGCACGCTGCTGGCGGCTGGCGTCCAGCAAATCCAGCACGTAGGCGATCAGGGCGTCGTTTGTCGGCACTGCGGCTGCGGCTGCCTGGGCTTGCAGCAGCTGGCTGGCGCTCAGCAGCCCATCCAGGCTGTCGAGCGGGGCGCGCTCCCCGGCGAGCATGGCGGCTTCGGCAGCCCGGTCCGGGAAGCCGAGTGACAGCCGCATCAGGAAGCGATCCAGCTGTGATTCCGGCAAGGGGTGGGTGCCGCTTTGATCCAGGCCGTTCTGGCTGGCGATCACCACAAAGGGTTGGGGCAGGGGTTGCGTGTCGCCATCGACGCTCACCTGGCCACTGGCCATGGCCTCGAGCAGGGCACTCTGGGTGCGGGGGCTGGCGCGATTGATCTCATCGGCCAGCAGCACCTGGGTGAACAGCGGCCCCGGTTGAAACCGGAACCGGCCGTTCGTGGGATCCAGCACCTGGATGCCGGTGAGATCGGCCGGCAGCAGGTCGCTGGTGAAGTGCACCCGGCGGAAGGCCAGGCCGCAGCAGCGCGCTAGCGCTTCCGCCAGGGTGGTCTTGCCCATGCCGGGCAGGTCTTCGAGCAGCAGGTGGCCCCCGGCCACCAGGCAGCTCAGGGCCAGCCGGATCTGGTGTTCCTTGCCCAGCAGCACGCGATTGAGCGCTGCGATCGCGGGGGCGAGGTCAGGCCGCATCAGGGGAGCTCGGCGAGAGGGTTGGCTGAAGGCATCGCCTGTTGTCGCCCTGTTGCCAGAGGCTAGGTTCCCTGCACGGTGTCGGCTCTGGGCATGCGCAGCGACCCTGCCCGCACCAATCAGCACGGCGGCAACCTGGCGGCCCGGGCAGCAGCGTTGGGGGTGCGGCCTGGCCAATTGCTCGATGCCAGTGCCTCGCTGGCGCCGCTGAGGTCTTCTGCGGCCTGGCAGGCGCGACTGGCTGCCGCCGCTTTGGCGGGATTGCGCCCCTATCCCGATCGCAGTCACGGCGGCCTGCGGGAGGCCATCGCCGCGGTGCATGGTCTGGATCCGGCCTGGGTGCTGCCCGGCAATGGGGCGGCCGAGCTGTTCACCTGGGCGGCCCGCGATGCGGCCGCAGCGGGGGTGAGCGCCCTGCCGGTGCCGGGCTTTGCCGATTACGGCCGGGCCCTGGCCTGCTGGGATGCGGCCGTGGTGGCCTGGCATCTGCCGCTGCAGTGGGATGCCACCTTCCCCCAGGGGCTGCCCGCTCCGCCGCCGGAGGCCCAGGTGCTGTGGATCACCAACCCCCACAACCCTACCGGGCAGCTGTGGAGCCGTGCCTCGCTGGCGCCATTGCTGGCGGGCCGGGCGCTGGTGATCGTGGATGAGGCCTTTTTGCCGCTGGTGCCTCGGGGCGATGCGCAATCGCTGATCCCGTTGCTGGCTGAGTACCCCAACCTGGTGGTGATCCGCAGCCTCACCAAGCTCTATGGGCTGGCTGGCCTGCGGCTCGGCTATGCCCTCGGTGCACCCGAGCGCCTGGCGCGCTGGGCCGCCTGGCGCGACCCCTGGCCCGTGAACGGCCTGGCGGTTGCGTTGGGGGTGCAGTTGCTGCGCATGCCGGCGCGCTATCACCAGCACTGCGCCTGGGTGCAGGCCTGGTGCGCCCGCGAGGGGGGCTGGCTGGCATCGCGGTTGGCTGCGCTGCGCGGCCCCTGGGGCACGCTCACGCCGCTGCCGAGCGCGGCCAACTACCTGCTGGTGCGCGGTGAGGGCTCCCTGGTGCCCCTGCGGGAGGCTCTGGAGAGCCGCCACCGCATCCTGCTGCGCGACTGCCGCAGCTTTGCCGGGCTTGATGGTCGCTGGCTGCGCATCGGCCTGCAGAGCCGCCGCGGCAATCGGCGGCTGCTGCGCGCGATCAGGGCTGAGCGGTAGCGTCCAGCCACCGGGCAAACTCGGCCGGCGAGAGGATGGCCGGACTGGTGAGCTGAGGTTGCAAGGCCAGCAGATCCCGATCGCCGCTGATCAGGGCGGTCACGCCAGCGGCTACCGCGAGGTCGAGAACGATCTGATCGGCAGGATCGCGCACCTCAAGCGTGGCGTGGGCCGGAACGGCTGCTGTCCAGGTTTCGCAGCACGGCAGAAGCTCGTCGAGCAGCGCGGTGATCTCGCCGGCTGTGAGTTTGAACTTTGGATAGGCCAACACGCGGATGAGTTCATCGGCTGTGGCCTTGCAGAGCACCGGTATGACCTGGCCTGACAGCCAGCGGCGCCGCAACCAGCTCAGCTGACCCTGCTCAAACAGCAGGGCCGACAGCAGCACATTGGTGTCGAGAACGACGCGGCAGAGGCTCATGCCTGCCGGGCCCAGTGCACGGCGGCTTCAACGTCGCTTTCTTTGATCCCCAGGGCGGCGAGCTTGGCGCGCACCGCCTCGGCCTGCTGGAGCCGCACTGGCGTCATCACAATGCGGCCACCTTCGGCGCTGACGTCGTAGTAGTCAGCCAGGCCTGCGGCCTCCACGACGGCCTTGGGCAGGGTGATTTGGTTTTTGCTGGTGCGCTTGGCCAGGACCATGCTTGGCCTCGGTAGGTAAGGAATTCTTACTTTAGTGCTGACTTTCGTGCCGATCGCGGTGCTCGCCCGGGGCCGGTTTGGTGCTCTGGGAGTGCATTCAGCCCAGTACGCCCATCAGCATCACTGCGGCCAGGCCAAGGCCAAAGCCGATGGCGCAGAGCCGCAGCTGGCTCTGCAGCCGGCGCGCAGCAGGGTTCACGCTCAGGCGCGGATGGTTGAACAGGATCCAACGCCCCAGCTGCAGCATTGAGCCGATTTCGCTGGGTGCGTAGAGGGTTTGGAGCTCGAAGCGCCGCTCGGCC
>VGPQ01000073.1 GCA_016882555.1 Cyanobacteria bacterium M_surface_7_m2_040 | reverse complement strand
GCCGGCATCCATGGCCTTGGCCACGCGGCTGTTGGCGCCATCGGCACCGATGATCACATCGACATCGAGGGTCTTGGTCTCGCCGGTGGCCTCCCCGCCGCTGTAGTCGGAGTAGGTGAGGGTGTACGGGCCCTGACGGCCTGTGCCGGTGTCGATCTTGGTGACCAGGCCGTTGATTAGCTGGGCGCCGAGGTCGCCGGCGCGGTTGCGCAGGTAGGCGTCCAGCACCTCGCGGCGGCACATGCCGATGTATTCATCAGCGTTGTCGAGATTGATGTCCACCTCACGGTTGGAGGGGGAGATCATTTTCATGTTGCGCACCTTGCGGTCGATGATCGACTCGGGCAGGTCAAATTCGGCCACCATGCACAGCGGGATGGCTCCACCGCAGGGTTTGGCGTTGTCGAGCTTGCGTTCGAACAGCCAGGTCTGAATCCCCGCCCGGGCCAGCACCTCGGCAGCACAGGAACCACTGGGGCCGCCGCCAACCACCGCCACGCGCAACATGAAAAACGCTCCGGCTCAGGGATCTGGGCTGGACGCTAACACTGCTGCCCCGGCCGCTGCTGGGCAGACGGACCGTCGCAATTAGGATTGTTACGCCGTAGCCGATGCAGCGTTCTGGCCCGCTTCAGCCGCAGTTCTGCCTCGCTGCCCCAGCCGGCACCCAGCTCCAGGCGCCTGGAGCTGGTCAGCGATGAGATTCCGCAGGCCAGGCGTACCGCCGTAGCGCTGCGGCAACCCCGCGACCGCTGGAGCCGCAGGTTGAGCGCGACCGCCCTGCTGCTGCTGGCGCTGACGGTGGCACTGGTCGTGGTGTTCCCGGGTCTGTTCAACCGCAGCGGTGCACCCTCATCCCTCGGTCGCCTTGGCCTCAGACCTGCCGCCGATGGGCGACTGTTGGGCCATTTCCCCTACGGCGAGGTGGATCAGGGTCAGTTGGTCGCCATTGCCCCGGGACTTCAGCTGCAGCGCGAGGCAGCCAGCGCCCTGGTGGCGATGCAGCAGGCGGCCCGTGCCGATGGCATCGAGCTGGTCGTGCTCAGTGCCTACCGCTCGGTGGCCACCCAGAACCGCCTGTTCTTTGAGGTCAAGTCAGAACGCAACCAGACCGCCCGCGAACGCGCCCGCGTCAGCGCCCCACCGGGCTACTCCGAGCACAGCACCGGCTATGCGGTCGATCTGGGTGACGGGGCAGCACCGGGCACCAATCTTGCTGCGGCCTTTGAGCAGACCGCGGCGTTTGCCTGGCTGCAGGCCAATGCTGCGCGCTATCAGTTCACCCTGTCGTTCCCTGAGGGCAATGCCCAGGGGGTCAATTACGAACCCTGGCATTGGCGTTTTGAGGGAACCGCCCAGGCCTTGCGCGTGTTTGAGCCAGCCCAGCGCCTCAGTCGCTGAGCATCCAGGCCCTGAAACGGTCTGAGATAGAGTCTTTGTTTGGACTCAACAGCGCGAGGGATACCCCCATGGGTGGTGAACAGAAGGGCGTGGCCATTCGCAACATTGCGATCATTGCCCACGTTGACCACGGCAAAACCACTTTGGTGGATGCGTTGCTGAGTCAATCCGGCATCTTTCGCGATGGCGAAGCGGTGCCCACCTGCGTGCTCGATTCCAACGATCTCGAGCGTGAACGTGGCATCACCATCCTCTCTAAAAATACGGCTGTTGATTACAACGGCATTCGCATCAACATCGTTGATACGCCTGGCCACGCAGATTTCGGTGGCGAGGTGGAGCGTGTGCTCGGCATGGTCGATGGCGCCCTGCTGATTGTGGATGCCAACGAGGGGCCCATGCCCCAGACCCGATTTGTGCTCAAAAAGGCCCTGGAGAAAGGTCTGAGGCCCATCGTGTTTGTCAACAAGATTGATCGCGCCCGCGTTGATCCTGAGATCGCCGTCGACAAGGTGCTCGACCTGTTTCTCGAGCTCGGGGCTGATGACGATCAGTGCGATTTCCCCTACCTCTTCGGCAGTGGCATGGGCGGCTATGCAAAGCCCGACATGAAGACGGACAGCGACTCCATGAAGCCGCTGTTTGATGCAATCCTGCGCCATGTGCCACCGCCGGTGGGCGATGCGGGCAAGCCCCTGCAGCTGCAGGTCACAACCCTCGACTACAGCGATTTCCTCGGTCGCATCATGATCGGCCGCATTCACAACGGTGTGATCAAGGCCGGACAAAGCGCCGCTTTGATTCGTGACGACGGCAGCATCAAGCGTGGACGCATCAGCAAGCTGCTCGGCTTCCAGGGCCTGCAGCGGGTGGAGATCGAGCAGGCCAGCGCCGGCGATCTGGTCGCAGTGGCCGGTTTCGACGAGGTCAACATCGGTGAAACGATCGCCTGCCCTGACAATCCGGAGGCCCTGCCGCTGATCAAGGTCGACGAGCCGACCCTGCAGATGACCTTTGTGGTCAACGATTCCCCGTTCGCCGGCAAGGAAGGCAAGTTTGTGACCAGCCGTCAGCTGCGCGATCGCCTTCAGCGCGAACTGCTCACCAATGTGGCCCTGCGCGTTGAAGACACCGATTCACCCGACCGCTTCGCGGTCAGTGGTCGCGGTGAACTGCACCTGGGCATCCTGATCGAGACCATGCGCCGCGAGGGGTATGAGTTTCAGGTGAGCCAGCCGCAGGTCATCTTCCGCACCATCGACGGCACCCCCCATGAGCCGTTTGAAACCCTCGTGATGGATGTGCCCGAGGCCGCCGTTGGGGCCTGCATCGAGAAGCTCGGCATCCGCAAGGGCGAGATGCAAAACATGGAAACCTCCAATGACGGCCGCACCCAGTTGGAGTTTGTGGTGCCCTCCCGGGGACTGATCGGGTTCAGGGGTGAATTCATCCGCGCCACCCGCGGCGAAGGCATCATGAGCCACTCCTTCCTCGATTACAGGCCGATGCAGGGTGAGTTCGACGCCCGCCGCAACGGTGTGCTGATCGCCTTTGAGGAGGGAACGTCCACGTTCTATGCCCTCAAGAACGCCGAGGATCGTGGCCAGTTCTTCATCAGCCCCGGCACCAAGGTCTACAAGGGCATGATCGTGGGTGAGCACAACCGCCCCCAGGACCTCGAGATCAACGTCTGCAAGGCCAAGCAACTCACCAACATGCGCTCTGCCGGCGCCGAGGAGCTCGACACCCTGCAGGCTCCCTTGCAAATGACCCTGGAGCGCGCTCTGGAGTACATCGGCTCAGACGAGATGCTCGAGGTCACACCCGAGTCGATCCGGCTGCGCAAGCTGCCGGCCAAGAAGCCGGCGCGTCGCTGAGCGCCAGGCTCCCCGTGGATTGGGGCACTGCTGAGGGCGAGGGAGGGGAGGAGCAGCGGATCGCCGCCGACCCCCGCTTCGCCGCCTCCATCAACCTGTTCAACGACGCCCAGTGGTATGCCGCCCATGACGGCCTCGAGGAGCTCTGGCATGAGACCAGCGGCCCCTGTAGGCCTGTGCTGCAGGGGATCCTGCAGATCGCCGTGGCCCAGTTGCACCGCGAACGGGGCAACGAGCGTGGCGCCGTGATCCTGCTGGGTGAGGGGCTGGGCCGTCTGCGGCGCGGTCCAGACCGAGTACTGGGCCTGGATCTGGGAGCGCTCAAGGCGGCGGCCCAGGTGCACCTGCAGCAGTTGCAGCGGGGCCAGCAGGGCGATCCTGAAGCCCTGGCCGGTCTCCCAGCCCTCACCGTGCGGCGGGTCCCCCTGGGGTGATCTGTAGATTGCAGCAGATTGCCGCGAAAGCCTGGTGCCGCAGGAGTTGCATGCCCGCCGCCTTGGCGTTCGGCCATCGGGGGGCTGCCTGGCCCTGATGGCATTCCTCGGATCCATGGGGGCAGCCACCATGGTGAGCACGGCCTGGGCCGCCCCGCCCGCTCTTGATGCTGCAGGCGGCACCACCCCGCCCGCGATCACGCCCGCCGCTGCCCTCACCACGGCCGGTCTGGTCTCGATTGAATCGGACCTTCAAAAGGCCGACAGCACCACAGGCATCATCACGGCCAGCGGCAATGTGCGCATCGTCTACCCCGATCGTCGCGTTGTCGCCACAGCCCGTCAGGCCCAATACTTTTCACGGGAAGGTCGCGTGGTGCTCAGCGGTGATGTCGATGTGGTGCAACCGGATGGCAGCTCGCTGAGGGCTGAACGGGTCATCGTGTTGCTCGGCAGCCAGCGGGTCGTGGCGGAACCCCGCAAGGGGCAGCAGGTGATCAGCACCCTGCGCCTTGATGGTCAGCCATGACGCTTGTCGTCGAACAGGCTTCCCTCAGCATTGAGGGCCGGCCTCTGGTCAGCGGTGTCAGTCTCGACCTGCAGCCGGCTGAGGTGGTGGGCTTGTTGGGTCCCAACGGTGCCGGCAAAACCACCACCTTTCATCTGATCACCGGCTTGTTGCGACCCGACGATGGGCACATCTCGGTCGATGGTCTGGCCATCGAGCACCTGTCGATGCCCCAGCGTGCCCGCCTGGGCATCGGCTACCTGCCGCAGGAACCCAGCGTTTTCCGTCAGCTGAGTGTGCGCGACAACCTGCGTCTGGCCCTTGAGGTCAGCGGCACGCCCCTGGCGCTGCAACGCCAGCGACTCGAGCAGTTGATCGACGACTTTCGCCTGACCCCCTTTCTGCAGCGCAAAGGGTTTCAGCTCTCGGGTGGTGAACGGCGCCGCTGCGAGGTGGCCCGTGCCCTGGCGGTGGGTGAGCAGGGTCCCCGCTATCTGCTGCTGGATGAACCCTTCGCCGGCGTGGACCCGATGGCGGTCGCCGATTTGCAGGACCTGGTGGCCTCCCTGCGTCAGCGCGGCATGGGGGTGCTGATCACCGACCACAACGTGCGCGAGACCCTCGCCATCACCGACCGGGCCTACATCCTCACCGACGGCAGAATTCTCGCCTCGGGCACCGCCGAGGCGATGGGGTCCGATCCCATGGTGCGGCGTCATTACCTCGGAGAGGGATTCCAGCTGTGATCAGCCGCTACCACGAAGCCCTGAGGCGCCAGTGGCGCCGGATTCCGCTGCTGGATCGCTGGCTGGTCGGCGAACTGGTGGGCCCGCTGCTGTTTGGCATCGCCGCCTTCACGGCCGTGTCGCTGTCGGTGGGGGTGGTGTTTGAACTGGTGCGTCGGGTGTCCGAGTCGGGATTGCCGCTCTGGGCGGCGGTGCAGGTGCTGCTGTTGAACCTGCCGGGATTTCTGGTCCTGGCCTTTCCGATGGCCACCCTGATGGCCACCCTGCTCGGCTACAGCCGGCTCTCGGGCAACAGTGAGCTCACGGCCCTGCGCAGCGTCGGGGTGAGCACACGCCGGATGGTGGCTCCCGCCCTGGCGTTGGCCGTGCTGATGAGTCTGCTGACCTTTGTGTTCAACGATGTGATCGTGCCGCGGGCGAACCTGGCCGCCGCCAACACGCTCAATCGGGCCCTCGGCCAGGCAATTGCCACCGAAACGGCCGATGACACGCTCTACTCACGGTTCGGTGACCTCACGGCCCCCGATGGCAATGTCAGCAAGGGCCTGAGCCAACTCTTCTATGCCCGTCGCTTCGAGCGCGGCGAGATGAAGGAGGTCACCGTGATCGACTTCTCCCGGATGGGTCAGCGGCAGATGCTGATAGCCTCCCGCGGGCTCTGGAATCCAGCCCAGGGGATGTGGGAATTTCGCGATGGCCGCCTGATCAGCGTTGATGAAAACGGCGGCCAGACCACCTCGGCCCAGTTCGATCGCTACCTCTATCCCCTCGGCCAGGGGCCCGTTGACGTGGCCAGGCTGCCCACCGATGCCAACCAGATGACCGTGGCCCAGGCGCGCCGGGCCGAGCGGCTGCTGGCGGAAGCCAACAACATCAAGGAGTCCCGCCGCCTGCGGGTGCGCATTCAGGAGAAATTCGCCTTCCCGGCGATCTGCCTGGTCTTCGGCCTGCTGGGCAGCAGTCTGGGGGTCCGACCCAATTCGCGCACCAGCCGCAGCCAGGGCTTCGGCATCAGCGTGATGCTGATTTTCGGCTATTACCTGTTGTCGTTCATCTTCAGTTCCCTGGGGGTCAAGGGAACCCTGTGGCCGATCGTTTCGGCCTGGAGTCCTGTGCTGATCGGCCTGGCTGCCGGTGGCTGGCTGCTGCGCCAGGCCAGTCGCTGAGCACCCGCACGCGCCAGACTGGCGCCGTTCACACCCTTGATGCGCCCCACCTGCACCTGATGGATCCGGTCTTCAGCCTCGGCCTGGCGGCCTTCGCCCTGCTTCTTCTGGCCCTTCCTGTGGCCTTCTGGAGTCTCAGCGGCGGGCAGCGCAGCACCGTGACCACGGTGCTCGTGGCCAGTGCCAACCTCTGTCTGACGGCCCAGCTGGTGCTGCGCTGGTGGGATTCGGGCCATTTCCCGATCAGCAATCTCTACGAATCCCTTTGTTTTCTGGCCTGGGGATGCAGCCTGGCGCAGCTGCTGGTGGAGCGGGCCTGGCCATCACCCCTGGTGAGCGCCGCCTGTTCGCCGATTGCGCTGGGCTGTGTGGCCTTCGCCAGCTTTGCTCTGCCAGATCGCTTGCAGGAGGCCTCGCCGCTGGTACCGGCCCTGCGCTCGAGCTGGCTGATCATGCACGTCAGTGTGATCATGCTCAGCTACGCGGCCCTGCTGATCGGTTCGTTGCTTTCGGTGGCCGTGCTGTTCACCGAGCGTGGCCAGACCCTCGAGCTGCGCAGCAGCTCCATCGGCAGCGGTGGCTGGCGCAAGGCGTCGCTGGTGGGTGCGGAAGGCACTCCCCTGCAGCTGCAGAGCGTCAGCATCTCCATGGCCGA
>VGPQ01000072.1 GCA_016882555.1 Cyanobacteria bacterium M_surface_7_m2_040 | reverse complement strand
CAGCGCCTGCTTGACGCCAACGCGGCCCAGGGGCGTGGCCAGCTGCCACTGGCGCCGCTGCAGGGTCCAGCGCTGCTGCAGGCTCTCGCGCAGGCCCAGGGTGGTGCTCTGCTGCCACCACACCTGGCGCAGGGCCTCGGCCTGCTCGGGCCGGGCGATCACGGTGAGGCTGTGGCCCGGCCGCCCCTTCTTCATGCTGACCGGCTGCATCAGCACATCGAGGGCCCCGGCCCGCCGCAGCGCCTCGGCCAGGGCCGCCAGATCCTCAGCCGTAGCGTCATCGATCTGGGCCTGCTGCTGCAGCACGGTCTCAAGCGCCGCAGCCTGGGCGCCCGCTGACGGCAGGGGGCCGGATCCCGGCAACACGGAATCTCCCAGCACCAGCCGCAGCAGGTTGGCGCGATCGAGGCTGCGGCTGCCCAGGCCCACCCCCAGCTGGCGGGGCAGCACGGCGGGCAGGGGGCCAAACGCGTCGGCCCAGCAGGCGGCCAGGGCCAGACCGGTGGGGGTGGTGAGCTCAGCGGGCGGAAAGCCAGCCGCGCTGGCCAGGGGAATCGCGCGCCGGCGAGCGATCTCCAGCACCGCCGGCGCCGGCAACGGCAACGGCCCGTGGGCGCTCTGCACCACACCGTGGCCCGCCGGCGGGGGGGTGCAGTGCAGCGTTGAAATGTTGAGGTGCAGCAGCGCGGCACAGACCCCCACCACATCGACCAGGGCATCGATGGCCCCCACCTCATGGAAGTGCACCTGCTCGGGGGCGATGCCATGCACGGCGGCCTCGGCCTCGGCCAGCAACCCAAATACCGCCATCACCTTGTGCTGCAGGGGTGCGGGCCAGGGGGCCTGCTGCAGCTGCTGCTGCAGGGCACCCCAATGGCGATGCGCCAGTTGCTGCTCGAGGATCTCCACCTCGAGATGCAGCCCCCGGAGGCCGGCACTGCGGCGCTCCTGCAGCTGCAGGCGGTATTGCCCGCCAAGGCCCAGGGCCTGCAGGGGCTGCTCGATCACGCTCTGGGACACCCCCAGATCGAGCAGGGCCGCCAGCAGCATGTTGCCCGCCAGGCCCGTGGGGCAGTCGAGCAGGGCCTGCATGGTCACGCTGCAGCCGGCGTGGTGCGGCCCAGCCGCGGCGCCGCCAGCAGCAGCAACTCGGCCCGTTGCAGCAGGTCGTGTTCGCAGGCCTTGAGAGCCTGCTCCACCTCACGGCGGGCCTGGCGCTGCTCGCGCTGGGCGGTGGCGGCGTCATGGCCCGACAGGCCCCAGAGCCGCCCCAGCAGGGCCCGGTCGTCGGCACCGCCGATGGCCTGGCCGTAGTGGAGCTGCTCGGCCACGATGCCAGCCTGCAGCACCCGGCTCCAGCGGCGCAGGTCGCTGAGGGGCAGCTTGGCAGCCGCGGGCGGTTCAAGCTCGGTGCAACCACCGCTGCTGATGCCGGCCCGCAGACAGGCCAACGATCCCACCAGCACCTGGCGCACGGGAATCGCCTCAGCCGAGGCGATCAGCAGGTGGCCCGCCTCATGCACGGCGATGCGGCGCAGCCGCCGCTGGCCACCCGGCAGCGCCTCGGCGAGCAGGTGTCCACCGCGACCGCCGAAGCGGGCGGCATCGAGGGTGAGACTGCCCAGGGCCAGGGCCGCCACCAGGGTGATCAGCCAGGGGGAGAGCCCCAGCAGGGGCGCCAGCACCGCCAGCACACTCACCAGAGCGACGGCAATGCCGGCGGCGAGTGGCTCAGCCATGGGCCCTCAACGACCGGGCCGGCTCACGGCGCTGCGACGCTCAGGCCCACGCGGCGCTTCACGGCGTCCCTTGCCGCCGCGGCTGCCACGGGTCGCCACCGGGGCGATCACCTCACAGTGTTCGAGCTGCAGGGCTTCACCCTGACGGCGCAGATCCAGAGCCACGAAATGGCGCAGATGCTGCAGTGGCACCTCACCCTTGAGCTGCAGCTTGAACGGCACCGGCCTGCTGCCGTCGGCGCGGGGCTGCTGGCGCACCTTGATCACCAGGTCGCCGGTTTCGGGGCGCGTGTAGATCAGCTCGCCGCGCACCGAGAAGTAATCGTCGCCTTCGGGAAGCGCATCGCCGCTGGCCTCGCTTGGGTCGTCGGCCTCGGAAGCCAGGGTGGAGGGTTCCCACACGCCCACCATCTGCAGATGCAACCCCTCCGGATCGCGGGAGCGGGGGTAAACCACCCACAGGTGGTCCTGGGCCAGGTCCAGGTGCCGGCGCATCAGCGTGAGCAGACGTCCGAGCACCACGGCTTCGATCGCCTCGCCCGAGGCGGTGCGAATCACCCCCCGGGTGAGCTGCTGCGGATCAGCCGGTTCGTAGACCCCGCGCACCACGCCGATGGCCCGGTACTGCATCGGTTCGGTGACCGGGGAAATGGGATGCGCTCTCATGGCTGCGAATTTAACTGGGTCAGACTGTGTGCTCGACCACGGTTGAGCCCGTCACCATGCCATCGCGCCCGAGCCCATGGATGCTGGCCGCCGCCGTGGCCCTGGGCGGGCTCTGCCTGGGGGGCGGGGTGTGGCTCGGACGCCAGCAGACCGGCACCTCCCCTGCGGCGAGCGGCAGCCGCAGCGCACTGGAGCAGCAGCTGGCCGCGCTGCAGCAGCAGAACGCCGGCGCCGACGCCACACCTGCGTCGCAACAACGCCAACTGGAACTGTTGATCGCGCTGGAGCGCAAGGCTGAGGCGACGGCGCTGCTTGAGCCCCTGGCCGACCAGCAACCGCAGCGTTGGGGTCTGCGGCTGCTGCTGGCCGAGCTGCGGCGCGACCTGGGCGACCGCAATGGAGCCAGCCGCGAGCTGCGCCAGCTGCTCAACCAACGGCCCGACCAGATCGAAGCCCTGCAGCTGCTGACCCTGCTGCAGCTGGAGCTGGGTCAAGGCAACGAAGCCCGCCAGCGGTTGCAGACAAGCTTCGATCGCCTCAGCAAACCGCCGGCCAAACCCGAAGCCCTCGGGGTGGGATTGCTGCTGGCCGAATTGATCGACAAACAGGGATCGCCCGGCCAGGCCGAAGCGGTGCTGGTGAAACTCGCCACCGCCTTCCCGGCCGACCAACGGCCGCTGCTAGCCAGAGCCCTGCTGCTGCAACAACGGGGAAATCTCAAACAGGCCCAGGCGCTGCTGGCCCAGGCGCGCAATCTCAAGCCCGGCCAGGCCGACCCCAGGCTGGATCAGGTGGCCAGCGCCTGGGGGCTGGCCGCCCTCAGGGCCTCTTCACGGTTGCCGACGGCGAAGCCGTCTGACCGTGGTAATCCTTGAGGGCCTGATCCACCGCATCGCCCGGGGGGGTGGCGTCATCGAGGGACTGGTTGCGCCGGATCCGGTTCATCAGGTCGATGGGATTGACGGCATCCAGCACGTTGCCGCTCTTGCCCATGCCCATGCCGGAGCCCAGCGAGGCGGCCCCGCCGCCACTGCCCGTGGCGCCATCGATGGTCTGGCCATATCCCTGCTGCTGGGCAGCCGCCGGCCGGGGGGCCAAGCCCGAGCCCAGCAGGCCGAATGTCAGCAGCAGGGGCAGACAGCGCAGCAGCACGGCCATGGCCTGAATGGACTCCCAGGAGTGCCTGCATGCTAATGAGCCCTGGATCCGACCCGGTCCGATGCGCATTGCCAGCTGGAACGTGAACTCCGTACGCACCCGGCTCGAGCAGGTCACGGCCTGGCTGCAGCGGGAGCGGCCGGAGGTGCTCTGCCTGCAGGAGACCAAGGTGGCCGATGCACTGTTTCCGCGGCAGGCCTTTGAGGAGTTGGGCTATCAACTGGCGATCAGCGGCCAGAAGGCCTACAACGGCGTCGCCATCGCCAGCCTGCTGCCGCTCGACGACGTGCAGATCGGCTTTGACGCCCTGCTCGGCCCGGAGGCGACCGCCCTCAGCGACCAGAAGCGCGTGATCAGTGCCCTGATCGATGGCATCCGGGTGCTGAACCTCTATGTCCCCAACGGCAGCTCCCTCAGCAGCGACAAATACAGCTACAAACTCGAATGGCTGGCCTGCCTGCAGCGGTACCTCGAGCGGCAGGACCAGCAGGGCGACCCGCTCTGCATGGTGGGCGACTTCAACATCGGCCCTGAGTCCCGCGACTTGCACGACCCCGAGCGCCTGAGCGGCGGGATCATGGCCAGCGATGCCGAACGTTCAGCCCTGCGTCAGGCCTTGGGCGAGCGGCTGGTCGATGCCTTCCGCCTGTTTGAGAGCGGCAGCGGCCACTGGAGCTGGTGGGACTACCGCACTGGTGCCTGGGACACGGGCCGGGGCTGGCGCATCGATCACATCTATCTCGACCCGTCACTGCAGCAGTGCGCCACGGGCTGCGTGATCCACAAGGACCAGCGCGGCAACGCCCAACCCAGTGACCACGCCCCCGTGGTGGTGCACCTGGCCTGGCCTGCGGCAGACGATGGCGAGGACGAGGGCCACAACAGCTGGGATTGAGCTGCCTTCGTCAGGACTTAAGCATTTCTACTTATTTCCCGCCCCGGATGGGCTTAAGTGGATTCGCACCGATCTCAGGCAGGTCTCAGGCCATGGCGATCGAACCCGGAACCCTGGTGAGCCTGCCCAAGCGGCCCGGCCACACCTATCAGGTGGTGAACGTGGATGCCCACAGCGACTGCGCCTGGGTACGCCGCTGGCCGCTCAAGGCCGAGCGGCGTCCCACCTTTGCCGTGCCCCTGCACGACGTGCAACAAGCGCTGGCTTGATCACCAGCGGGCCTCGTCAAAACACCATGGCCTCGGCTGGCAGGCTGACCCCTTCGGCCTGCAGCACGGTCACCCGCCGCGCCGATTCGGCGCAGGTGCGCGGCGTGGGGAACTGCTTGTCGGGATTGGCGAGGTTGGCTGGGTTGAGGGCCCGGCGCACCAGCAGCATCGTGGCCAGATCATCGCCGCCATACATCCAGTCGAGGTAGCAGCGCTTGTCGCTGCCCACGCCGTGCTCGCCGCTGATGCTGCCGCCCACATCAAGACACAGCCCCAGGATGGCGGCCCCAAGTTGTTTCACGCGCTTGGCGACGCCCGCTTCCTTGGGGTCGTAGAGCACCAGCGGATGCAGATTGCCGTCGCCGGCGTGGAACACATTGGCCACCGGCAGGCCATGCTCGGCGCTGAGACGCTCGATCGCCGCCAGCACCCGCGGCAGCTGGCTGCGGGGCACCACCCCGTCCTGCAGGTAGTAGCTGGGATAGCGGCGGCCCAGGGCCGTGATCGCGTTCTTGCGGCCCTTCCAGAAGCGGGCGCAGGTCTCCGGATCCCGGGCCTCGCGCACCTGACGGGCACCGGCCTCCAGACACAGGCGCCGTGCCACGGCGATGGCCGCATCCACCTCCCGCTGCTGACCATCCAGCTCGATCAACAGCACCGCAGCCGCATCGCGGGGGTAATCCTCGAGACCCAGGGAATCGTTGACCGCCTCCAGGCAGAGGCGATCCATCATTTCCATGCCCGCCGGCTGCACGCCGGCGGCGGTGACCAGCCGCACCGCCTCGCCCGCCGTCTCCATGCTGGCGAAGTCAGCCAGCAGCACCGCCACGCTCTGGGGCGCCCGCAGCAGCCGCAGGGTCACCGCCGTGGCGATGCCCAGGGTGCCCTCGCTGCCGATGAACACACCGCGAAGATCGAGCTCGGGCATCTCCATCAGACTGCCGCCGAGCTGGGTGATCGAGCCATCCGGCAGCACCACCTCCAGGCCCAGGACGTGGTTGTTGGTGACGCCGTATTTGAGGCAGTGCACCCCGCCTGAGTTTTCGGCCACGTTGCCGCCGATGCTGCAGGCCACCTGGCTGGAGGGATCGGGGGCGTAATAGAAGCCATCGCCGGCCACCGCCCGGGTGACCCAGCTGTTGATCACCCCCGGCTCCACGGTGATCGTGTGGTTCTCCAGATCGATGGCCAGGATGCGGCGCAGGCGGCTGGTGGCGATCACCAGGGCTTCGCCCTCCGCCACCGCACCCCCTGAGAGGCCCGTGCCGCTGCCACGGGCCACAAAAGCAATGCCGCCCTCGGCGCAGAGGCGCACGGCAGCGGCCACCTGGGCCGTGCTTTCCGGCAGCACGACCAGCGGCGGCCGGTGCCGCTCGAGGGTGAGGCCATCGCAGTCGTAGGCCAGCAGCTCCTGAGGGGCGCTGACCACGGCGCGGGCGGGCAAGACACGCCTGAGATCCCGCTCCAGCTGGCGCCAGTCGATGGCCACAAGCCCGCCTGAATGAGACCTGAACCTACCGGCCAGCAACGGTTCGCGCACCAAGCCGAGCGCCCGGGGGCAGTTCTGGGTCAGGATGGATGCCGGTTTCTCTGCTGCTGGTTGCTTTGACTTCGGCATCCATCTCGGCTCCTGCCTTCAACACCACCCGTTCCCAGGAGCTGTTTGCAGCAGCCCAGACCCTGATGCCCGGGGGCGTCAGCTCACCGGTGCGGGCCTTCAAATCGGTGGGCGGCAACCCGGTGGTGTTTGACCGGGTCAAGGGCGCCTACGCCTGGGACGTCGACGGCAATCGCTACATCGATTACATCGGCAGCTGGGGCCCGGCCATCTGCGGCCATGCCCACCCCGAGGTGATCGGCGCCCTGCACGAGGCCCTCGACAAGGGCACCAGCTTCGGCGCCCCCTGCGCGCTTGAGAACCAGCTGGCCGAGCTGGTGATCGAGGCCGTGCCCAGCGTCGAGATGGTGCGCTTCGTCAACAGCGGCACCGAAGCCTGCATGTCGGTGCTGCGGCTGATGCGCGCCTTCACCGGCCGCGAAAAGATCATCAAGTTCGAGGGCTGCTACCAC
>VGPQ01000071.1 GCA_016882555.1 Cyanobacteria bacterium M_surface_7_m2_040 | reverse complement strand
GCAGCTGGTGGCCTAAGCGGCGCTGGCCCTTGCGCTCAGCTCGCCACCACGCGGTTGCGGCCGGCAGCCTTGGCGGCGTAGAGGTTCTGGTCGGCCTGCCGCAGCAGCGCCTCGATCTGATGCTGCAGCTCGTCGGCCGGGGCCGTGGCTGGGTGGCCGCTCCACGTGGTCGCCGCCACACCGATGCTGAGGCTCACCGATGCCCCCACGGGACTGGTGGCATGGGGCAGCTGCAGATCGCTCACCGCCTGGCGCAGGCGCTCGGCCGCTGCCGCAGCCTGAGCGGGCGTGATGGTGCTCCAGAGCAGCACAAATTCCTCGCCGCCATAGCGGGCTGCGCAGTCGCTGCTGCTACGGATCTGAGCCGCCAGCACGTCGGCCACCTGCTGCAGGCAGCGGTCCCCGGCCTGATGGCCGTAGTGGTCGTTGTAGAGCTTGAAGTGGTCGATGTCGATCATCGCCAAGGCCAGGGGGCTGCCTGCCGTTGCGGCCTCGATCCAGCGCTCGCGCAGCAGCGCATCGAAGTGCCGCCGGTTGACCAGGCCGGTGAGGCCATCGGTTTCGCTGAGGTGTCTGAGCTGGGCATTGGCTCGGGCGAGCTGGTCGGTGCGCTCGGCCACTGTGCGCTCGAGGGAGCCTGCCACCTGGGCCAGCTGACGGCTCGCCCGGGCGCGGTTGTTGCTGATCACCAGCACCACCAGGCCGACCAACAGGCTGGTGGTAACGCCCAGCTCGAGCAGTTCCTGGGATTCCAGCCCCCTGGTGAGGTCGAGCAGCCTGCGGTCCTGGTCGGGGAGCACCGACATCCCCAGCGCCAGAACCACGTTGGCGACGGTGGCTGCCGCTGGACTGAAGCGCAGTCCGCCCCAGATCGTGAGCGGCACCAGCAGGGTCTGGGGGCGCAGGCTCAACACCTTGATCACCCCCTTGTCGGCGATCGCGCTGGCCGCCAGGCAGCAGATTACCAACAGCAGAAATTCGGGCCGTCTGAGCTCCCGCAGCCGGGGCCCAGCGCTGCGGCCCATCCAGCTCAGCAGGGCGGGTGCGAGCACGATGGCGCCCGCCACGTCGCCGCCCCACCAGCCCAGAGCATCGCCCTGGATCGACCAGTCGCGCAGGTTGGGCAGGGCCAGGGAGGCGATCAGGGTGCTGAGCCCTGCGGCCAGGGCGACCGCAGCCAGGAAAGCCGACACATTGCGCAGCGAGGCAAACAGATCGGCCCGGCGCATCCACTGGTGTCCCAGCACCCCCATCAGCGCGGCCCCGCTGGCGTGGCCCAGGGCCATGGCGAGCACCCCCGCACTGAGGCTGTCGCCCGCCGAGACATGGCTCAGCAGCGTTCCCAGCAGCGGCACCGGCACCGCCCAGAAGCCCACCCGCAGGGCCAGGGCATAGCTGAGGCCAGCCGGCAGCCAGATCTCGGCGATGGCGGTGTCTTGGGGGCCGGTGAGGCCGCTGAGCAGGGCCAGAACCGCATAGGCCACGCTGGTGCTGGCGACCAACTGCAGCCGCACGCGCGGCTGTTGCTCCCGGCTGCGCGGTCGCTGGCCTCCGTTCTGGGGCCCGGATGACGCGAAGGCCGTGCCAGCCGCCGTGGGTGGGAGGGGGGCGGCCCTGGCCAAGGCGCCGGTGCAGCAACTTGCTTACACCATGTCTCAGGAGCTCGCAGGAGACAATGGCGCCAGCAGGCGGCCGTTTGTGCAGTTCCAGGACATCATCAGCACCCTCAACCGTTTCTGGGCCGAGCAGGGCTGCCTGATCCTGCAGCCCTACGACACCGAAAAGGGCGCCGGCACGATGAGCCCCCACACGGTGCTGCGGGCGATCGGCCCCGAGCCCTGGGCGGTGGCCTACCCCGAGCCCTGCCGCCGCCCCACCGACGGCCGCTACGGCGACAACCCCAACCGGGCCCAGCACTACTTCCAGTACCAGGTGCTGATCAAGCCGTCGCCCGACGGCATCCAGGAGACCTACCTGGCCTCATTGGAGGCCCTGGGCATCCGCGCCAAAGACCACGACATCCGCTTTGTGGAGGACAACTGGGAATCGCCGACCCTGGGGGCCTGGGGCGTGGGCTGGGAGGTGTGGCTCGACGGCATGGAGGTGACCCAGTTCACCTACTTCCAGCAGTGCGGTGGTCTCGATTGCCGCCCGGTGTCGATCGAGATCACCTATGGGCTCGAGCGTCTGGCCATGTACCTGCAGGACGTCGAGAGCATCTGGGAGCTGGCCTGGGACGGCAAGCGCAGCTACGGCGACATCTGGCTGCCGTTTGAAAAAGGCCAGTGCACCTACAACTTCGAGGCCTCCAACCCTGAGCGGCTGCAGCAACTGTTTGCGCTGTACGAGGCCGAGGCCGCCGATCTGATCAAGGCGGGCCTGCCGGCGCCGGCCCTGGACTTTGTGCTCAAGTGCAGCCACACCTTCAACCTGCTGGAGGCTCGGGGCGTGATCTCGGTCACCGAGCGCACCGCCACCATCGGCCGCATCCGCACCCTGGCGCGCCAGGTGGCTGAGGCCTGGCTGGCCGAGCGCGAAGCCCTGGGCTTTCCATTGCTCGGTGCTGATCAACCTGCTGCTTCGGCCGCAGTCAGCTCATGACCAACGCGATCAAGAACCTGTTGCTGGCGGTGGTGCTGCTGGCGGGCGGCTTTCAGGCCGGGCGGCTGGCCGAGCGGGCCACCTTTCCCTGCCGGGTGCAGCCCCTGTCGCGGCTGATGGCGCCGCTGCTGGGCAAACAGATGCCGAGCAAGGAGCTCTGCGCGTTGATCCTGAAGCTCCCGCAGTTTTAAAAAGGGATAAAAAAGACTTAATATCGACTCCTGATGGAGTTTGAGTTCGATCCACGAAAAAGCGACGCCAACAGGGTCAAGCACGGCATCGACTTCGTCCAGGCCCAGGAGCTTTGGGACGACCCGGCTCTGCTTGAGATCCCTGCCCGCACAGCAGACGAGCCCCGATTTGTCGTGATCGCTCGACGTGCTGGCAAGCACTGGTCTGCTGTGATCACCTACCGCTCCAGAGTTATCCGTCTCATTTCCGTTCGCCGTTCCCGCCTCGAAGAGGTCCAGCTCTATGAACAGCTCTGATTTCGATCGGCGCTTTGACCAGGGTGACTCAGTGGTCGCTGAGCTTGACCTCGACGCTGCCCGGCGCAGCCGCCTGCAGCAAAAGCGCGTCAACGTGGACTTTCCGCTTTGGATGGTTGAGGAGCTCGATCGTGAAGCCAGTCGCCTTGGCGTGACTCGCCAGTCGATCATCAAGGTGTGGCTTGCTGAGCGATTGGCGGCCACGGCATCGCCCGTTTAGCTGCCGCTGTCTGCCGGCGGCGGAATCGCCACCGCGGGGCCGTCGAGGGTGTTGCTGCACAGCTGCAGCACAATCCGCTGCGCCACGCTGCCGGCATCGGGGGAGCTCCAGCGCTCCCAGTCGCCATCGATGCGCCAGGTGTGGCGCAGGCTGCTGCATTGCACGGCGATGGCGGTGGCGCCCGAGCGGCGCGCCCCCACATCGGCCACGGCTGGCTGCACCAGGGTGATGCGCACCCCGCCGGGATGCAGCTGCCAGCCGCTCCAGTCGATCAGGGTGTCGTTGAAGCGGCGCCAGCGCACCTGCCCGCTGCGCGCGCGCAGGGTGAGGGCGGCGCGGTCGCGGCGTTCGCCCGGGCTCAGCAGCAGGGCGGCCTGGGCATTGGGATCGGCCTTCGGGTCAGGCCCAGGGCTGGCCGTGGGGGTAGGGCTCGGGCGGGCGCCTGAGCTGGCCGGCCCAGCTGGGCCGTTGGGTAGTCGCAGCCACTGCCCCACGGGCAGGGCCTCGGGCTTCACCCCCGGATTCGCCTGCCGCAGGGCGGCAATGCTGGTGCCGTTGCGCAGGGCGATCGCCTCCAGGGTGTCGCCAGCCTTGATCCGCACCAGGCCCTGGGGGGGCGGCAGCCGTAGCTGCTGACCCACCTGCAGCGCCAGTGGGTTGAGGCCTGGATTGGCCTGCCGCAGGGCATCCACCGTGGTGCCATGGCGCAGCGCCAGGGTTTCGAGCGTGTCACCAGACACCACGCGCATGCTGCCGCTGGGCACAGAGAGCTGGGCCCTGAGCCAGTCTGCGGGGCCGATCACCATCAGGCTGATGGCGGTGCTGACCGCGGCCAGCTGCGTGCCTAGGTTGCGACTATGCGTCTTCACGCGGTGTTCCCAGCCGTTGAAGGAGATGGGGCCAAAAGCTAAGGCCCTGCTGCTGGCTCTGCTAGCCGTGCTGGTGATCGGCCGCCTTGGGATCGCGCTGCAGCACCCCACGGGGCCTGGGGCCAATGATCTGGCCCGGCGGTTGCTGCACGGCCAGGAGCACACGCTGCGGCTGCAGCTGCTGGAGGATCCCGCTGCCAGCAGCAACGGCCAGCGCTGCCGGGCCTTGGCTCAGGCTGTCTCGGGTCCGTTTCGGGGCCGGGTGGAGTTGCGGTTTGCGCCTTGCCCGCCGCTGCGCTTGGGGTGGGAGATCGAAGCCAGCGGCTTGCTGAGCCGGCCCCAGCCGGCGCCCCATCCACTGTGGGCGGGCCCGGCCGAGCGGCTGGCCCGCCAGGGGGCCTGGAGCCAGCTGCGGGTGGAGCGGTTCAGGGTGCTGGCGCGCCCTCCCACGCCGGTGGCCGATCTGCGCCGGCTGATTGCGCAGCGGCTGCAACAGCACGCCGATCCCCAGAGCGGGCCGGTGCTGGGGGCGTTGGTGCTGGGCAGTGCTGTGGTGCAGTTGCCGGCCGCCGTGCGCGAGAGCTTTCGTGCCGCCGGGCTGTCGCATGCACTGGCCGCCTCCGGCTTTCACCTGAGCGTGCTGCTGGGGGCGGTGCTGATCGTGGGGCGGCGCGTCAGCCGCCCGCTGCGGCTGGGGTTGGCGCTGGCGGCGATGCTGCTGTTTCTGCTGCTGGCCGGGCCCCAGCCCTCGGTGCTGCGTGCCGTGGGCATGGGCGCCATCGCGCTGCTCGTGCTCGAGCTGGGGGTGCGCAGCAGGCCGTTGCTGATCCTGGCCGGCACCGGTGCGGGCCTGCTGCTGTGGCGGCCCGACTGGTTGCTGGATGTGGGCTTCCAGCTCAGCGTGGCGGCCACCGCTGGGCTGATCCTCACGGCACGGCCCCTGGAGGAGTCCCTGGCCCAGCGCAGCCCGCGCTGGCTGGCGGCCGCGGCGGCGGTGCCGCTGGCGGCCTTTGTGTGGACGTTGCCGCTGCAGCTGTTGCATTTCGGCGTGGTGCCGCTGTAGGCCGTGCCCGCCAACCTGCTGGCGGCGCCGCTGCTCACACCGCTCACCCTGGGGGCGATGGCCCTGGCCCTGGTGGCGGTGGTGCTTCCAGCTGCGCTGCCGCTGCTGGTGCCGCCGGTGGCGGCGCTGACAACCCTGTTGATCCAGCTCACGCGCTGGTTTGCGGCCCTGCCCATGGCCCAGTGGCAGCTGGGGCGCCCGGAGCCGCTGCTGGTGCTGCTGCTGGCCGCGGCGGCCCTGGGGCTTGCCCTGCCGCGTGTGGCGGGGCGCCTGCGCCTGGCCGCGGCGGGGGCGCTGGTGGCTGTGGTGGCGATTCATCTGGCGCTGCTGCGCGCCGATCAGCTGCTGCTGGTGCATCAGCAGCGGGGTGATCAGGGGTCTGATCTGCTTCTGGCCCGCCACCAGGGTCGTGCGGCCCTGGTGAGCACCACCACCGATGGCTGGAGTTGCAGCCAGGCGGCGCGACTCGCCCAGGGTCTAGGGGTGCAGCGCTTCGACTGGGCGCTGCTGCTCGATCCCCTGGCGCCTGAAGATCCGGCCTGCTGGCAGCAGCTGGCGGGGGTGGTGCTGGCGTCGGCGGATGGCAGCCCGCCGCTGCTGCCAGGCCAACGGCTCACCAGCCCAGGCCTGAGCGCCGAACCGCTGGCGATCGAGAGTCGCGCCACAGGGCTGCGCGTTGGCGCCGAGCGCTGGCTGCTGCTGCCCGATCGGCAGTCACTGTGGAGCTGGCTCGACAACCCCAGCCGCCAGCCTTCCGGCTCACCATCCGGTGCTGGTGGCCGCTGGCAGGGGGTCTGGCTGGGGTTCAGGCCCAGCGCTGCCGAGCGCCGTCAGCTTGGGGCCGTGGATCACAGCCCTACGGCGCAGTGGTTCAGCGGCGCGGCCGGCCGGCGTTCCTGGCGTGGATGGCAGGCCACGGGGGCCAGCGGCTCACTCCTCTGGGATGGCCGCAGCAGCCACAGGCTCAGCTCTGCGGCGGCCGGCCCCATCGATCCTTAAAGTGCCTGAGGCCGTTGGGCCACCCTCGCTGCCAAGGCCATCTCTGGTTTTCAGGGTGCCGGGCCGGGGAGCTTTGGAGAGGTGGCTGAGTGGTCGAAAGCGAACGACTCGAAATCGTTTGAAGGGCAACCTTCCGTGGGTTCGAATCCCACCCTCTCCGCTTCTCAACAGTTTTTGAAGGGTCTGGTTCGTCCAGACCCTTTGCTGTATCTGGGGTTTTAGTCGGTCGTCCACGCAAATCCGCCTAAAACCAGGGTCGCCGAAAAAGTTGGTTGGGGGATTTGTTGGGGTATGTCCCCTTGCATGTTGGGGTAGGATTTGGGTGTTGGGGTATTTCTTAAATGCCTTTCACCGACAGCGATCTCAGGGCACTGCAATCCCAGTCGAAGAAATACAGGGTGTCTGCTGGTGAGTCCCTCTTTGTCGAGGTCTACCCCAATGGTGGGCGTTACTTCGTCTGGCGTCATCGCTTCCCACCTGGCAAGCAGGGCCGCGTCCCATTGCGTGGTGTAAAACCCGAGGCCCGATTGACCTGATCTGAGTGTGAACAGGGTGGAATGACGGCGTGTCATTTCCGAGGCGCAAATGCACCTCGTCTTGCCACATTGAATCCAG
>VGPQ01000070.1 GCA_016882555.1 Cyanobacteria bacterium M_surface_7_m2_040 | reverse complement strand
GCTGGCAGTGGTGGTCGCCGCCGGCGGCTGGAACGGCACCCTGGCGGTGATGGCCCGCTTCTTCAGCCGGGTGGCGCTGCTCAGCTTCGGCGGCGCCTATGCCGTGCTGCCCTATGTGGCGCAGGGGGCGGTGGAGCAGTTCGGCTGGCTCAACGCCAGTCAGATGCTCGACGGCCTGGCCCTGGGTGAAACCACCCCGGGCCCCTTGATCATGGTGGTGGCCTTTGTCGGTTTCATGGGCGGCTGGGGCAGCGCGCTGCTGGGGGGGCCGGGCAGCTGGCTCGCCGCCGCCGCCGCCACCCTGGTGACGGTGTGGTTCACCTTTGTGCCCAGCTTTGGTTTCATCCTGGCTGGGGCACCCCTGGTCGAGGCCACACGAGGCAACCTGCGCCTGGGGGCGCCGCTCACGGCCATCACCGCCGCGGTGGTGGGGGTGATCGCCAGCCTGGCGGCCCTGTTTGCCGCTCCGGTGCTGTGGCCCGGCGGCAACCTGGCCTGGGACGGGGCACTGGTGATGGCGCTGGCACTCTTGGCGCAGCTGCGTCTGAGATGGAGCGTGCTGCAGGTGATCGGCGCAGCAACCATCTGCGGAGTAGTGCGGGCTGCCGCGGGCTGGTGAGCACCACTGTCAGGATCAGTGCCGGTCCACCCCATCTGCCCCACCGCCCATGAGCTTCAGGAACGTGCACCGGCTGCGGCGACATCTGGCCGCGCTGCTGACGGGCCTGCTGCTCAGCATCGCCCTGGCCATGAGCGGCCAGGCGACCGCATCGGCCCGCGCCCTGAGCACCGCTGGGCAGCAGCTGGAGCTCACGCCGTTGAGCAGCCAGCCCTTTTTCGAGGCGCTCCAGCAGGCCAGAAAGCAATGGCAATTGCACCCATTGGGCGAGGTGGTGGCCAACAGCCCCCGCGGCACCGTGGTGAACTTCTACGCCGTGATGGCCGAGGTGAACGCACGGGTCGAGGCCATCAGCCAGGCCGGCGAACGCGAAGCGGGGCTGTGGTGGAGCCCGGAACGGCACCGGCAGATCGCCGCCACCGACAGCCTCTTCCAACTGGCGGTGGCTGCCCTCGACGCCAGCAGTTTCCCCGAGAGCGTGCGCGTCGATGCCGGCCAGGAAGCGACGCTGCAGCTGAAGAGCCTGCTCGATGTTGTCTTTCACACCAGCGCCACACCGATCGTGCTGCCCGATGCCAAGGCGCTGAAGACCTTGGCCAGCGAACAGGGAAAGCCCATCAGCCGTTGGCGCATTCCAGGCACGGCGATCAGCTTGAGCAACAAGCTGCCAAACGACCCCGAAAACATCGATTTCCTGTTCAGCGCCGAAACCGTGGGCAGGGTGCGGCAGCTGTACGACGCGGTGAAAGCCGTGCCGATCCCGGCTGATGGGTTCACCAGCCGGAATATCTACGAGCGCTATACCCGCACCCCCGGCGGCCTGGTGCCACCGAAGTGGTATCTCAGGATCCCCCCCAGCACCCGCAGGTTGCTGGAGCTGGGCATTGGCGAGCAGACGCTGCTGCAGATCGTCCTGGGCGCAATCGTGGTGATGGTGGGCAGCAGCGGAGCCTGGCTGCTGATCAGGCAGTTCATCCGCACCTACAAGCTCATGCCGGCTGAGCAGGATCTGCCCAGCCTCAACGACGACAACGTCGCCTGCATCCGGGTGCTGCTGCTGCTGCCGATCCTGCCGCTGGTGCGCTTCAGCGAAGTGATCATCGATAACTACATCAACATCACCGGCTCGACGCTGGAGGTGATCACCGCGGCCTATTTCGTGGCGTACTTCCTGAACGCCAGCGCCCTCAGCTACCTGACCTTCGACGCCATTGGCCGCTCGGGAGCCGAATGGCTCGTGCGCCTGCGCGGCAGCCGATCGCCCCTGATGCTGCAGCGGATGAACAACCTGCTGCTGCCGATCTGCCGCACGCTGGGTGCCATCTGCGCCCTGTTTCTGCTCTATCGCCTGCTGATTCAGCTGGGCCTGCCAGCGAGCACGGTGCTGGCCTTCTCGGCGGTCCCCGGCCTGGCGATCGGCCTGGGGGCCTCCAAACTGCTGGGCAACCTGTTTGCAGGCCTGGCGATCCAGACCGACCGACCGCTCCGGGTCGGAGAGTTCTGCCAGGTGGGCGAGAACACCGGCTTCATCACCCGTATCGGCCTGCGCTCCCTCGAACTGCAGACCCTGGAGAGCCGGATCACCATCCCCAATGCGATGGCCGATGAGGCCACCATCGTCAATTACTCGCGCCGCAGCAAAGCGTCTGAGGCGATGCCGAAGCAGACACTGGACCTACGGCTGCAGATCGAGGAGCCGCTGAGCCCTGAACAGACCGGCGATCTGATCGATTACACCCGCGCCATGCTCAGGGCCGATGGGGAACTGGAGGATCCCCTGGTGAGCATCAGCCAGAACACCAGCGACAGCCTCGAGCTGATCTGCTTCGCGATGGTGCAGCTGCATGGCTGGCCCGCCTACCTGACGGTGCGGGAGCGGGTGCTGCGCCAGCTGCAGGTCTTGATCGACCAGGTGAAGAAATCCCGCATCGTGGTCGGCGTCTCCTACAGCACGACGGCCGCACAGCTGGCCGCCATTCCCGGGCTGATCGAATCGGTGGTGAATGCCGATCCCGATCGTCAGTTCCGCTCCTGCCGGCTGATGACGATCGGTGAGTTCAGCTATGACTATGTCTTCGATTTCCGTTTCAGCCACAGCAGTTACGTCGCCTTCAAAGACGGCATCGATCGCCTCAACCGGGACCTGTTGGCCGCATTCGAGGCGGAGGGAATCGAGATCCCCTTCCCCACCAGCATCGAACTGCATGGCTAGAGCCTGGGAGCCAGGGCCATCAGCCCTGGCAGCATGAGGGCGCTGGGCCTGGCTCGGGCCGGGCCAGGAATCTCGAGTAAATTGGTTGCAATCGGAGGAATTGACTCTCTTTGGCGCTGGACATTCTGTTCATCCTGATCTTGATCCTGGCCAACGGAGTCTTCTCTGGAGCTGAAATTGCGATCGTTTCCTCCCGCAAACACCGCCTCGAACAACTGGCGGAGAAAGGCCGCCGCTCGGCCCGTGTTGCGCTGAGGCTGGCCGAGTCACCCAACGAATTTCTCTCCACCGTTCAGATCGGCATCACCCTGATCGGCATCCTCAGCGGTGCCCTGGGCGGGGCCACCCTGGCGCGGCGGCTGGGGAGCGTCTTTGATGCGATTCCCTGGCTCAACGCCTACAGCGAAGCGCTCAGCTTTCTCCTGGTGGTCGGGGCGATCACCTACCTCTCGCTGCTGATCGGCGAGCTGGTGCCGAAGCGCATTGCCCTCTCCAACCCCGAGCAGCTGGCCTGCCAGACCGCTCCGTCGATGCGCTGGCTGTCGAAGGTGAGCGCTCCGGTGGTGCACCTGCTGAGCCGCTCCACTGATGCCCTGCTGCGGCTGATGGGGGTCTCGACCGAGGCCGGCCCCGATGTCTCCGAAGATGAGATCAAGGCGATGATCCGCCAGGGCGCCGAAACCGGCGTCTTTGAAGAGGCGGAGCACGACATGATGCAGCGCGTCATGCGCCTGGGGGATCGGGCCATCAAGACGCTGATGACGCCCCGCACCGAAATCTGCTGGCTCGATCTCGACGAACCGATCGAAGACAACCTCCAGGAGGTGATGGAGAGCACCCACTCCCAGTTTCCGGTGGCGCGGGAAAGCCTCGATGACTGCGTCGGCTTCGTGCGGGTGCGCCATCTGCTCTCGGCCCGCATGAGCCAGCAACCGATCGACCTCGAGGCCCTGATTCAGCCGCCCCTGTTTCTGGCCGAAAGCACCCGCGCCCTGTCGGTGCTCGAGGAGTTCAAGCGCACCGGCATCCACTTCGCCCTGGTCACCGACGAATTCGGCGGTGTTTCGGGTCTGGTGACCCTCAATGACCTGATGGAGGGAATTGTCGGCGATCTCCCCTCGATCGATGACCAGGAGGAACCCCTGGTCACCCAGCGCGACGACGGCTCCTGGCTGATCGACGGCGCCCTCGATCTCGAAGCCTTTGCCGAAGTGATCGACGAAGACATCTTCGACATCGAGCAGGAACGCCGCTACCACACCATGGCGGGCTTTGTGATGCACATCCTCGAGCGCATTCCCCAGGAAGCCGATTCGTTTGAGTGGCGCGGCTACCGCTTCGAAGTGGTCGACATGGATGGCAAGCGCATCGACAAGCTGCTGATCGCACCACTGCACCCTGAGGCCGGCGAGGAGTCCGGCGCCGAGGCAATCAAAGCCAAAGACTGAGTGCACCACGCCCGCACCTCCACAAGCGTGATCGAGGAGGAGGGTGATCGAGACAGCGGGTGATGACGTCCTGCGTTGCCAGTCGAATCGACCGGTTCGCCAGACTTCGGCCTTGATGCGTTCGTCGCCATGGGTGCCTTGAAACCTGTGCTCCTCGCCGCTGCTATGGCGTGGCTCGGTTCAGGCGCCGCCAGCTTGGCCCAGGCCCAGTCGCCTCACCAGCACCACGATCATCACCAGCACTCCTGGCCACGGCAACAGGCGCCGCAGGCCGCGCCAGGGGTCGGAGCCCACGATCACGGCCATGACCTGGGCCCCGCCGGCGCCAGCTACGACCTGCGCTGGCTCGACGCCATGGTGCAGCACCACACCGGCGCGTTGCGCATGAGCGAGTTCGTGTTTGACAGCCGCTCTCCCGGCGTGGGTGCCCTGGCCAAGGCGATCTGGGCCGACCAGGCCCAGGAGATCAAGGCCATGGGCCAGTGGCGCAAGGCCTGGTACCCCGACGCCCCGGTCTATCCGGTGGCCCTGAAGCCCGGCGGCGACCCCGACAGCCTGACTGGCCTGCAGCGCATGAGCACAGCCCAGATCGAGGCCATGCAGATGCTTGGCGCCGCGCCCACCCGCGCCAACCGTGTGACCTGGTTCCTCGAAGGGATGATCCAGCACCACGGCGGCGCGCTGCTGATGGCCCACGACGCCCTGGCCCAATCCACCAACACCACCGTCAGGCGCCTGGCGCGGCAGATCATCGTGGCCCAGCGCCGCGAAATCCTCGAGCTGCGCCGCATGCTGCGCCACGACGGCTTCCAGAAGCCGGAGTACGAACGCTACGACTCCTTGTTCAATCGCTGATTCAGCCTTTCAGCAAAGCGGGCGGCGGGAATCGAACCCGCATCATCAGCTTGGAAGGCTGAGGTTTTACCACTAAACTACGCCCGCAGATCAAGGCCAGGCCTTGAACTGCAGCATTATGACCTGCGTCGGTCGGCACCCCTGGGATCCATCTGCTTGACGCCAAAGCCCGATGCCAGTCGGTGACGCGACCGTGACGCGAGACCCCCACGATGCCGCTGACCTGCGGGGCGCCGCTCGGCAGCGATTGCTGTGGGCCTATGGCCTTGGCGATGTGGGCACCGGCATGGGCGCCGCCCTGATCGGCTTCTACCTGCTGCGCTTCTACGTGGCCGCCGGCCTGCCCCCCTGGCAGGCGGGGCTGGCCTATGGCCTCGGACGCCTCTGGGATGCGATCAACGATCCGATCGTGGGCTGGCTGAGCGACAAGACCAGCAACCATCCCTGGGGCCCGCGCATCCCCTGGATTGCCTGGAGTGCCGTGCCGCTGGGCATCGCCATGGCGGCGATGTGGTGGCTGCCGCCCTGGCCCGACAACGCCATCCGCTTTGGCATCTTCCTGGCCATCTCGATCGTCGCCAACAGCCTCTACACCTGCGTCAACCTGCCCTACACCGCCCTGGCGGCCGAGCTGAGCGGCGACGTGCAGCTGCGCACCAGGCTCAACACCGCCCGCTTCACCGGCTCGATCCTGGCCACGATCACAGCAGCCCTGCTGGCCGGGGTGCTGGTCAAGGATCTCGGCGACCCGCGCACCTACCTGCCGGTGGGGCTGGTGTCGGGGCTGATCATTGCGGTCACGGCGCTGCTCTGCGGCTGGGGCCTGCTGCCCATGGCCCGCCGCTGCCGCAGACCCGACAGCACCCCCGGCACCACCCGCCGCTTGCTGCGCCGGGTGCGTCGCAACGGCCGCTTTCTGATGGTGCTGGGGCTCTACCTGCTGCTCTGGTGTGCCCTGCAACTGATGCAGGCGGTGTCGCTGTTCTTTTTGCCCGTGGTGCTGCAGGTGCCCGAAGGGCTCAGCAAGCTGATCCTGCTGCCCTTTCTGCTGAGCTCCCTGGCTGGCCTCTGGGTGTGGACCGGCGTGGCCCGCCGCCATGGGCGGGTGGCGGCGCTGCGCTGGGGTGGCGGGCTGTGGACCGTTGCCTGCCTGGCCGTGATGCTGCTGCAACCCCTGGATGCCGGCACCGCGGTGCTCGGCTCCCAGGCCAATGCCCTGAAGCTGGCCGCCCTTGTGGCCACGATCGTGCTAGCGGGCGCCGGGGCCTCCACCGCCTACCTGATCCCCTGGTCGCTGCTGCCCGACGCCATCGATGTGGATCCGGAAAAACCGGCCGGGCAATACAGCGCCTGGATGGTGCTGGCCCAGAAGGTGTGCATCAGCGCCGTGATCGCCCTGCTGGGGGTGCTGCTGAGCGCCAGCGGCTACTCCGAAACCCTCAGCGCCCAGGCCCAACCCGCCAGCGCCCTGCTGGCGATCCGCCTGTGCATGGGCCTGATCCCGGCGGTGCTGATCGTGCTGGGTCTGCTGGTGATGCGACGCTGGCCCGAGAAAGGACTGCACCATCACAGGCAGCCGGCATGAGTGCACCCCACCACCCTTCCCAGCACGAGCGCCGCAGCCGGCTGCGGTCGTTGCGCTCGCCCCGCTGGCTCAACCGGCTCGGCGCCAGTTGCCTGATCGGCGGCCAGGCGCTCAGTGCCATGGCCAAGGGCAGGATCAACGCCAACGACCTGATGGCCGAACTGATGGAGGCCGGCCCAGCCAG
>VGPQ01000069.1 GCA_016882555.1 Cyanobacteria bacterium M_surface_7_m2_040 | reverse complement strand
TGCCATGGCCCAGCGCCAGATTGCGCAGCCGCAGCAGAGCGGGAATCGGCACGTCGTTGGGGCACGGCAGGCAGGCCCGGCACTGGCCGCAGCGCTCGGCGCCGAGGCGTTCGCGCCCGGCAGCCTCCAGGCGCTGCAGGGCGGCCTGGTGTTGTGAAGACAGCCATGGGGATCCCGCCGGTGCCTGGGGCCCGGCCAGGGCGGCGGCCCAGACCAGATCGCTGGGTTGGGCCGCCCCCAGGGTGAGGGTGGAGATCCCCTGATCGAGCAGAAAGCGGTAGGCCAGCTCCAGTGGCTGAAACGGAGCGCAGTCGGCCAGCAGCTGCGCCGGCGGGTCATACAGGCGGCCGCCCTTGTCGGCCGGCGAGATGGCCATCACCCCGATGCCCTCCGCCAGGGCGGCCCGGGCCAGGGGCAGGCGCTCCTGGTCAAACAGGTGCAGGTGCAGGCTGCAGAAGCGGAACCGCCCCGTGGCCAGAGCCTGCTCGATCAAGGCGGTGCTGCCGTGGCTGCTGAAGCCCACCTGGCTCACCAGCCCTTCGCCGAGGGCCCAGGCCAGCAGCTCGGCGCCGGGTCCATGGATGGCCCAATCGAGATGCTCGGGCCTGTTGATGCCGTGCACCGCCAGACCGTCGAGGCGGGCCACACCCAGGCGCTCCAGCATCGCCCGCAGCTGCTCCTGGGCTGCAGCCTGATCGGGCCCAGGCATGATCTTGCTGGTGATCAGCCAGCCGCCCTCGGGGGCGATCCCCTCGCTGCCGAGGATGGCCAGCCCCTGGCCGAGAAACGTTTCCGCCGGGCCGTAGGCCGCAGCCGTTTCGATGTGGTTGACACCGGCAGCCACCGCAGCCCGCAGCACCGCCTCCATCTGGGGAGATCCGTCGAGGGCGCGCATGGTGCCCAGGCTGAACGGCGACACCGCCGGCAGATCGCCGAAGGTCCTACGCACTGGGCGCTGAGGGCTCATCGGGTCCGGCGGGCTCGCCACCCTCGCCGGGTTCGGCGGTTGGCTCGCCCTCGTCGACGATCTCTGCCCCATCGTCTGCCCCATCGACGATCGGTTCGGGATGGGCCTTGCTCAGGTGCCGCACCAGCTCTGCCGGTGAAGTTCGATCGAGAAAGCGGCGAAAGTCTTCGCGGTCTTCGGCGTCGGCTTCGGCATCCACCGGGATCGAGGCATCCGCCACCACCTCCTCCAGCATCCAGATGCCGCTGCCGGTGCGCACGGCCAGGGCGATGGCATCGCTGGGGCGGGCATCGAGCTCCTGCTGCTGCCCCTCGGCGGTGCCGGTGAGCTTGAGCACGGCCCGGAAGGTGTTGTCTTCGATCGTGTGCACGATCACCTTCTCAAGCTCCATCCCTCCCGCGGCCAGCAGGCTGACCATCAGGTCATGGCTCAGGGGCCTTGCCGGCTCCTGGCCGCTGAGCCCAGCCAGGATGTTCTGGGCCTGAGCCTGGTCTATCCAAATCGGCACCTGGCGGCGCCCCGAAGGGTCACGCAGCAACACGATCGGGCTGCGGCTGGCCGCATCCAGGGCGATGCCCGCGACGCTCATCTCGACCATGGCCGCCGTGCGTCCTCTGCCCGATTATGGCCAGCATCCCCACACTGCGGTGCTGCGATGTTCACCGGCCTGGTGCAGGCGATCGGCACGATCGCGCCCAACGCCAGCGGCCTGCAGGTCAGCTGGACCGACAACCATGGGTTCAGCACGCCCCTGAGCCTCGGCGACAGCGTCGCCGTTGATGGGGTCTGCCTCACCGTGGCGGCGCTGGTGAACCAGGGATTCCGCGCCGATGTCAGCCCCGAAACGCTGCTGCGCACCACCCTGGGCGCCAAGGCCGAGCAACGCCAAGCGGTGAATCTGGAACCGGCCCTGCGCCTGGCCGACCGCCTCGGCGGCCACCTGGTGAGCGGCCACATCGATGGCACGGGCCGGGTGGAAGCGATCGAGCGGCAGGGGGATGCCTGGCGGCTGGCGCTCAGCTGGCAGGAGCCCCGCTTCGGCCGCTACATCTGCGAGAAGGCCAGCGTCGCCGTCAATGGCATCAGCCTCACGGTGGCGGGCTGCAGCGACGACGGCCAGCAGTTCTGGATCGCCGTGATTCCCCACACCTGGGCACACACCACCCTGCAGCACCTGCGCAGCGGCGATGCCGTGAATCTGGAAGCCGATCTGTTGGCGAAGTACGCCGAACGTCTCCTCAACCGTCCACGCGAAGCGGATCGCAGCGAACCCACAGCGGCAGCGCCGCCGGCACCGATCACCAGGGGCTGGCTGCAGGAGCAGGGCTGGGGCTGACGCCGCGGGCTGCCATGACTACGGTCGGGTTGCCTTGATTGCTGCCGATGGCGAGCGAACGCAACATCGAGCTGTCCTCGGCCCAGGGACTGCGGGCCTTCACCATGGCCGAGGGCATCATCCTGATCGTGCTGGGGATTCTGGCCCTGGTGTTTCCGATCATCGCCTCGGCCTGGGTGACGGTGATCGTGGCCATCGCCTTCGTGGTGGGCGGCATCTTCGGCTGGGTCAGCAACCTGTCCAGGGCGAAGCGGCTGAGCCGCTGGCACTGCTTCTGGCGGCTGGTGACCTCGACGCTGTTTCTGGTGGTGGGCTTCTGGATCATCCAGCAGTTCAGCGCTGGACCACTCAGCGCCGGGCTGCAGGTGGCGGCATTGGCCTACGCCATCGGCATCGTGTTTCTGGTGGAAGGGGTGGTGGCGACGATCGTGTCGCTGTCGCACACCAACCGCAGCGGCTGGGGCTGGGGCCTGGCCAACGGCATCGTGACCCTGATCCTGGGGGTGCTGATCCTCAGCATGAAGGCCTGGGGTCTGCTCTCGGTGCTGGGCATCCTGGTGGGGATCAGCTTCCTGTTCAGCGGCTTTGACCTGCTGGCATTCAGCGCCGCCTTTCACCAGGACAGCGACTGAATCAGCGCCAGCCACCACGCCAGCAACCATTCATCATCCGCTGATCGGGAGTCACCACGGGAGTGACCAGCGAAGGGGGTGCTCAGTCGTCGCTGGCCTCGAGCGGAGAGAGCCAGATCGAGCCCGTTTCCTTGTGGAGTTCAATGCGGAACTCCTGACCGGGCTCCAAGCCCATGCGCCGGGTGTAGGCGTTGCCGATCAGCAGATTGCCGTTGCCATGCACGCGGGTGCGGAATTCGGCCTGCCGGCCCTTGGCACCACCACCGCCACCGCCGCTGCTGCTGGCGGGCAGCACATAGCCCTTGGCTTCCACGAGCGCCCGGTAAAAGCTCTTTTTGAGCAGGCGTCCACTGGGGCCCACATAACCGCAGGCCCGGGCAATCTGATCTTCGGGGCGGTTGCTCAGCGACCTGGCTTTGTCGAGCAATGCCGACCCCACCAGCATGGGAGTTGCCACCGAAGCGGATCTGTCGCTGTCGTGTGCCATGCCTGAACCCGGGGGCGAGGGTTGGGTGCCTGTGACGAAATTGTGCCGATCCTCCCCGCACATCGGCAAGGGGTGGTCAGCCTTGATCAACACATCGGTCAAGACATCGGTGAACACATCGCCCTGCCGCTTGAATCAGCGACAGGGCTGGAAACCGGCATCAGAGAAGGCGTCAAAGCAGATAGAGGATGCCGTACAGCACCACCCAGATGCCATCGACGAAGTGCCAATACAACTCAGCGGCTTCCAAACCGAAATGCTGGCTAGGGGTGATGCGACCACCTGAACGTGCCTGCCACCAGACAATCAGAATGCAGATCACCCCCAGGGTCACGTGCAGGCCATGGAAGCCGGTGAGGGCGTAGAAGGTGCTGGCAAAGAGGTTGTCGCGCAGGCCGAACGGCAGTGTGAAGTACTCCACCATCTGGCCCGCCAGGAATGCCGCCCCCAGCGCCGTGGTCAGCAGCAACCACAGGCGCGATGAGGCCATCTGTCCGGCGCGGCACTGGCTGCCGGCACGGTGGAAGGTGAAGCTGCTGACCAGCAGCAGCACGGTGTTGATGGTGGGCAACACCAATTCCAGTTCATAGGTGGAGCCGGGCGGCAACGGATTGACCGCCTTGAAGGTCAGGTAGGCGGCAAAGAAGCCGGCAAAGGTCATGCCATCGGCCACCAGGAAGGTGGTCAGACCGAACAGGCGATGATCGCCATGCTCCTCGTGGCTCGCGGCCTGCTCCTGCTGCAGTGCGGCTGCATCATCGGCATCGGATCTGGAACGAAGGCTGGTGTCCATGGTCGGGTCAAGGCGGGGCGATCACTACGCAGCGGTGCTCAGGATTTTCCACTGGCCCAGAGATCCTGGCCGCGTAGGCGGTTGAGCTCCAGGGTGCCGGGTTCAACGCCGTAGCCATAGGGCTCGGTCACGAGCGGAGCCTCGCCAATCCAGTTCTCCACGGGGGGCGGCGAGGAGGTGAGCCACTCGGGGGTGAGGGCATTCCAGGGATTGTCACCGGCGGGCTGACCGCGCAGGGCGGTGAGCACCACATTCAGCAGCAATGGAATGGTGCTGATCGCCATCAGCAGGGCACCGACGCTGCTCACCTGGTTCCAGATGGTGAAGGCCGGGTCGTATTCGGCAACGCGCCTGGGCATGCCATTGAGACCCAGCCAGTGCTGGGGTGCAAAGCAGAGGTTGAAGCCGATGAAGGTGAGCACAAAGTGGAGGCGGCCGAGGTCCTCATTGAGCAGGCGACCGGTGAACTTCGGATACCAGTGGTACAGGGAGGCAAAAATCACAAACACTGAGCCGCCATAGACGATGTAGTGAAAGTGTCCGACAACGAAGTAGGTGTCATGCACATGGATGTCGAAGGGAACCTGTGCAAGAGCCACGCCGGTGATACCTCCAAACACGAAATTGAAGATGAACGCGCAGGAAAACAACACCGCACTATTGAGGGCAATCTTGCCGCCCCATAGGGTGGCCAGCCAATTGAAGAATTTGATGCCCGTGGGCACGGCGATGAACGAGGTGGCGATCGTGAAAAAGAGGCGCATCCAGGGCGGAGTGCCACTGGTAAACATGTGGTGGGCCCAGACAATCAGACCCAGCACAACGATGGCCATAATCGAATAGACCATCGTGCTGTAGCCAAACAGGGGCTTGCGGGCATGCACCGGCAAGATCTCACTGACCAGACCGAAGGCTGGCAGCACCATGATGTAAACTGCCGGGTGCGAATAGAACCAGAACAGATGCTGGTAGACCACCACATTGCCGCCCAATTGCGGATTGAAAAATCCTGTGTGGGCGATGATGTCAAAGCTGAGCAGAATTAAGGTGCCTGCCAGCACCGGCGTTGACAGCACCACCAGGATGCTGGTACCGAGCATGGCCCAGCAGAACATGGGCAGCTGCATCAGCTTCAGGCCCGGTCTGCGCAGCTTCAAGACCGTGGCGATGAAGTTGATGCCACCAAAGATCGAGCTACCCCCAAGCAGCAGCACACTCAGAATCCAGACGATCTGGCCCGCAGCGGGGGTGGTCAGACTCAGCGGTGGATAGGCCGTCCAACCTGACTGCGAGGCAGCACCGGCCAGGAAGTAACTGCTGATCAACAGGATTCCCGCCGGCGGTATCAACCAGAACGCCACCGCATTGAGGCGAGGAAAGGCCATGTCGCGGGCCCCCACATAGAAGGGAATCAGATAATTGCCAAACGCCCCATTCACCACTGGCACGATCCAGAGAAAGATCATGATCGTGCCGTGCAACGTGAGCACCTCGTTGTAGGTGTCACGGCTGACGAAATCAGCCATTGGGCTGGCCAACTCGGTGCGGATCACTCCCGCCAGGGCGCCACCAATGAGATAAAACACAAAGCCGCAGACCAGATACTGCAGGCCGATGACCTTGTGATCGAGGCTGAAGCTGAAGTACTTCAGCCACCCCTGCGGCTGCAGGCCAGGCTCGAGGTCGGTGGGGTGGGCAATCGTCATGGCTCAGATCTGGTGCGGACTGGATAACGGACTCGGACGCTGAACCTGCTGCTGGCTGATGCAGGAACCGTCTCAGGCAATTGGGCTGCCCGGAGCGGCAGCCAGGGTGGGTGGCGCGTTGCTGCGCATCCAGTCGGCAAACGCCTCGGGCTCATGCACCACCACCGTGGAGCGCATGCCCCCGTGGTACGGCCCGCAGAGCTCGGCACACACAATCGGATAACTACCCGCTTTGGTGGCCGTGAAGGTCAACAGGGTCGGTTGACCGGGGATCACATCCTGTTTCAGCCGGAACTGCGGCACCCAGAAGGCATGAATCACATCCTTAGCCTCCATGCGCAGCTGCACCGGCTGCCCCAGGGGCACGTGAAGCTCACCGGCGGTGATGCCGGCCTCGGGGTAATGGAAGATGAATGCGAATTGCATCGCGGTGACCTCCACCGGCAGCGCCGGCGCCGACGCTCCCGCCTGACCGATGCCGCCCCAGATCCGCTCAGCGGAGGTGGCATCCGTCTCGGAGGTGTCGAACGAGACCTGCTCGGCCATGGCCGGCATCGCGGCATGGTCATGGAACGACGCCATGCCACCCATGCGCTCATAGATGTCGTAGCTGTAGATGCCGACGAACAGCACCACCACGGCGGGGATCGCCGTCCACACGATTTCCAGCGGCAGGTTGCCTTCGATCGCCAGCCCATCGCTACTGTCGCCAGGACGGCGCCGAAAGCGCACGAGGCTGTAAATCAACAGACCCGTGATGCCGAGAAACAGCACCGTGCCGATGCTGAACAACACCTCAAACAGGGCGTCATACACCGGGGCATTGGTGCTGGCATCGACCGGCAGGAGGTTGACGTTGTGACCCACCCAGAGGCCGGCGAGGGTCAGCACCATGCCAACGAGCAGGGTGATCAGGGCGGTGGGAACGGCCATGGTGCCGTGGCTTCTAGCCAATGGCCCCACGTTATGGACTCCGACCGGGCGGCGT
>VGPQ01000068.1 GCA_016882555.1 Cyanobacteria bacterium M_surface_7_m2_040 | reverse complement strand
AGCCATGAAAAAAGTCGATGCCATCATTCGGCCCTTCAAGCTGGAAGACGTCAAGATCGCGCTTGTGAATGCGGGAATCGTGGGCATGACCGTGAGCGAAGTGCGCGGCTTCGGACGGCAAAAAGGCCAGGTCGAGCGCTACCGCGGGTCGGAGTTCACGGTGGAATTCCTGCAGAAGCTCAAGCTCGAAATCGTGGTGGACGACGACAAGGTCGACACCGTGGTCAGCGCCATCCAGGATTCCGCCCGCACCGGTGAGATCGGCGATGGCAAGATCTTCGTCAGCACGATCGATTCGGTGATTCGCATCCGCACCGGCGAAGCCGGAAGCTCGGCGATCTGACCCGCCAGCGACCCTGGCTGACGGGTCAACCGCCCAGGGTCTGCCTCACCACCCGCTGAATCACCGCCTCGTTCACCGCCCCTTCAGCGGCAGCTGTGTGCAGGAGCTGGTGCTGCAGCCACAGCAGATATTCGTGGTTGCCGGCCGGCCCGGTGATGGGCGAGGCGATCAGCCCTGCGGCGCTGAGCCCGTGCTGAGCCGCCCCCTGCAGCACCCGTGTGATGGCCTGCACGTGCGCCGAAGGCTCGCGCACCACACCGCCTTTGCCCACCCGCTCCCGGCCCACCTCGAACTGGGGCTTCACCAGCAGCAGCAGCTCCACTCCCCCGGCCTCCGGGTGGGGCTGCACCAGGGCCATCAGGGCTGGCAGCACCAGGGTCAGGGAGATGAACGACACATCAGCCACGGCCAGATCGGGCCAGGGATCCTCCGGCCCATAGAGCTGCTCGGGGCTGAGGTGGCGCAGGTTGGTGCGCTCCTTGAGCACCACCCGCGGGTCGCTGCGCAGGCTCCAGGCGGTCTGGCCATAGCCCACATCAATGCCATACACGCGCGCGGCACCGGCCTGCAGCAGGCAGTCGCTGAAGCCACCCGTCGAAATGCCGCCATCCAGGCAGACCCTGCCCTGCACCGGCAACACGAAGGCCTCCAGGGCCGCAGCCAACTTCTCGCCGCCGCGGGAGACAAACCGCGGCCGCTGCGCCACCTGCAGCTCCGCTTCAGGACGCACCTCGTGGCCAGGCTTGTCGAGCACCTGGTCGCCACTGCGCACCAGACCGGCACGGATCAGCTGCTGCGCCTGCTGACGGCTGTCGGCCAGGCCCCGGGCCACCAGCTCCATATCGAGACGCTGCTTGCGGGCCATGGGCGCTGGCGCAACACCGTGTTGCCTTGCTTCATCGAACCACACAGGAAACGGAACAGATTCCGTGCAACGGCAGCCGCGGATAAAAACCACCGGAGGATGGCGCGAATTCAGGACCTGTGTTCACCGCCATGGCAACGATGGGAGCCTCCCACCCACCCGGCCAGCAGAGATCACGGCGCCGCCCGGCGCCCGACAGCAACACAAGCAATGTGGTGGAGCTGCTCCCCCCGGGGAGTTTCGTGAAACTGGTGAACCAACCGTCTGACCTGCCGCCGTTTCAGTTGATCCAGTGCAAGGGTGGGCGCTGCTGGGTGCGCCAGCAGGCCTGGGGCCATCTGGTGCAGTGGGAGGTGCCCCACCGCCGGCTGACCATGGCGGGCTGATGCCCGCTGCACGGGCAAGGCCGACTCCAGGTTGAACCGAGACCATGGTGCGCTTCCAAGCGGCAGGGGATGGATCCTGCAGAGGAGTATGGGCCGCCGCTACAGGCTTCCTGAGCGGGCGCCCCATACATTGGTCTCGATGTGAGCCCCCGCGGCGGCCTTGATCGAGCGTTACACCCTGCCCGAGATGGGCAACCTTTGGAGCGAAGAGGCCAAATTCCAGAGCTGGCTAGATGTGGAAATCGCCGCCACCGAGGCCAACTGCGAGCTGGGCCGGGTGCCCGCCGAAGCGGTGGCCACGATCAAGGAGAAGGCCCGCTTCTCGGTGCAGCGCATCCTCGAGATCGAGGCCGAGGTGCGCCACGACGTGATCGCCTTCCTCACCAACGTGAACGAGCACGTCGGTGATGCCGGTCGTTACATCCACGTGGGCATGACCAGCTCCGATGTGCTCGACACCGGCCTGGCCCTCCAGATGAAGGCGTCGGTGGCGCTGCTGCGCACCGAGCTCGACAAGCTCGCAGGTGCGATCCGCACGCTGGCCCGTGAGCACAAAGGCACGGTGATGATCGGCCGCAGCCACGCGATCCACGGCGAGCCGATCACCTTCGGCTTCAAGCTGGCCGGCTGGCTGGCGGAGGTCGAGCGCAACCGCGAGCGGCTCGAGCGGCTCGAGCGGGTGGTGAGCGTTGGCCAGATCTCAGGCGCCATGGGCACCTATGCCAACACCGACCCCCGGGTCGAGGCCATCGCCTGCGCCAAGCTGGGCCTGGCGGTCGACACCGCCAGCACCCAGGTGATCGCCCGCGACCGGCACGCCGAATACGTGCAGACCCTGGCCTTGGTGGGGGCAGCGCTGGAGCGGTTCTCAACCGAGATCCGCAACATGCAGCGCACCGATGTGCTCGAGCTCGAAGAAAACTTCGCCAAGGGCCAGAAGGGCAGCTCGGCCATGCCCCACAAGCGCAACCCGATCCGCTCAGAACGCATCAGCGGCCTGGCGCGGGTGCTGCGCAGCTACGTGGTGGCGGCGCTGGAGAACTGCGCCCTGTGGCACGAGCGCGACATCAGCCACAGCTCGGTGGAGCGCATGATGCTGCCCGACTGCTCGGTGACCCTGCACTTCATGCTGCGGGAGATGACGGCCGTCATCGAGGGTCTGGGGGTGTATCCGCAGAACATGGCCCGCAACATGAACGTGTACGGCGGGGTTGTCTTTAGCCAGCGGGTGCTGCTGGCCCTGGTCGAGAGCGGCATCAGCCGCGAAGACGCCTACCGCATCGTGCAGCGCAACGCCCACACCGCCTGGAACACCGCCGGCGGCGACTTCAGGGCCAACCTGGAGGCCGACGCCGAGGTCACCGCCAAGCTGAGCCCGGCGCAACTGGCCGAGTGCTTTGCCACCGAGCTGCACCAGACCAACCTGGGCGTGATCTGGGAGCGGCTGGCGATCTGAGCGGCGCGCTGGCGCCCTACAGCTCGGCCAGGCCACGGCCAAGCAGCACCACCGCAAATCCGGCGGCCACGGCCACATCAATGCTGCTCCGGTGAGCCTGCACCCAGTGCCCCAGCGAGCCCAACAGACGGTGGCCCGCCGTGCCGCTCAGCAGCACCAGCAACGGCGGAAACCACACCGGCAGCAAGGTCAGCAGATCAAGCACCAGCCAGGCCGCCAGGCGCAGTGGCCAAGGCAGACCCGAGCGGCCGATGTCCTGCGATGCGGGCAGGAACAGCACCAATGAGGTGAGGTTGACCGCCATCAGGCTGATTCCGCTCAGCAGTGCGCGCTCTAACCCCATGGACGCCGGCGTGGCGGCGGTTGTTTCGGTGGCTTCTGCTGCCACCGAATCGTTCCCGTTGCGAATCAGGATCCGCAGGCTCAGGCAAGCCAGTGCCAGCCCGAGCATCAACTGCACCACCGCCGCCACTGGATCAGGAGCGCCCTGGTGCTGTGGCAGACGATTGGCAATCCAGCCACCGATCCAACTCCAGATCAACACCACCAACGTGGCCCCCACCAGATAGGCGCCGCTGCGGCGCAGCTGCAGCGGCAGCGGGCCAGAGCCAATGAGCTGGGCCAGCTGCCCCAGCAGCAGCAAGGGGCTCACCGCCGCCCCCAGAGCCAGGGGCAGCAGCCGTTGCCACAGAGATGCTTCGCTCAAAACCGGGCCCGCGCGTCAGAGCCAATGCAACCGCATCGGCACCGCACCCTCCAGGCTCAGCTTCACCGGGCAGCCCTCGCCGGCACGCTGCAGCAGCGCACGCTGACTGTCATCGAGCCCCGCCGGCAGCGTGATCCACACCTCAAGCAGGGCGATCCTGCGGGGCGCCTCGGTGGTCATGGTTTTCTCCACCCGGGCGCTGGCCCCTTCGAGGGCCCAGCCATGGCGCGCAGCCACGATGCCCAGGATCGTGAGGATGCAGGTGCTCAGGGCCGTGGCCACCAGGTCGGTGGGCGAGAAGCGCTCCCCCTGGCCCTGGTTGTCGGTGGGGGCGTCGGTCTGAAGCTCGCTGCCCGACGGCCCATGGCTGGAGCTGCAGCGCAGGCCGCCGTCGTAGCGGCTGGTGATGGTGGTCATGGCAAGAGGGGCTTCTGAGCACCACTCCACTCAAGCGCCCGGATACTCAACAATCCGTGGTTTCACGGTTGTGTTGCGGTTGATCCGCCATCAACACTCCAGGCGGGGGATCGAAACGAGCAGCCTTGAAAATCCGCGACGTCATCAGGCGCCTGGAACAAGAAGGTTGGATCCTGGTCTCCACCCGTGGCAGCCATCGCCAGTTCAAACATCCGCATCGGCCAGGTCGCGTTACGGTTGCTGGCAAGGGCAGTGACGACCTTGCCCCGGGCACGCTCAACAGCATTGCCAAACAATCAGGCCTACGTCTGCCATGAGCCAATCCTTTGCTGTTGTGATTGAAGAGGCTGCGGGCAATTTTTCGGCCCATGTGCCCGACCTACCTGGCTGCGTGGCCACGGGGAGCACCCGCGAACAGGTGCTGGAGCGCATTCGTGACGCCATCGCCTTTCACCTGGAGGGACTCGAGCAGGACGCCCAACCCGCCCCGGCCCAACGCACCAGCGTGGCCACCGTGATGGTCTGACTCAAGCCCCGGCGCGGTGATACGGCCCGCCCTGCTGAATCGACAGAGCCCGGTACAGCTGCTCCAGCAGCAGCAGCCGCGCCAGCTCGTGGGGGAAGGTCATGGGCGAGAGGCTCAGGCGCCAGTGGGCACGGGCCTTGAGCACAGGATCCAGGCCATCGGCCCCGCCGATCACAAACGCCAGCCGCTCGGAGCCGGAGCCCTCAAGGGCCTTGGCGAAAGCAACCGAGTCGACCGTGGTGCCCTCCTCGCACAGGGCCACCAGTTGCTCACCGCTGCGCAGCTCGGCGCTGATCGCCTCGGCCTCGCGGGCCATGCCGCCATCGCGCAGCTCGACGATCTCGAGCCCCGGCAGCCGCTTGCGGTAGAGCTCCACCCCCTCGCTCACCCAGCCCTTGCGCACCTTGCCCACCGCCAGGATGCGAATGCGGGAAGGGTTGAGCACAAGCCGTCGAGGGCGCAGGCTTGAGCCTACGGTCGAGGCATCGGCGTCCCCAGGCCATGGCTCCCCATCCGCTGCTGGCCCTGTTCTGGACGCCCCACGCCGACTGGATTTACACCGTGGTGAGCACCGGCGGCCTGCTGCTGTTCATCTGGCTGGTGCTGCGGCCGCGGGCTTAGTCCAGCCCTAAGCTAACCAAAACCACATCAGGCGCCCATGCGACTGGTCAATGTGCACCAGGCCAAAACCAACCTGTCGCGGCTGATCGACCAGGCCCATGCCGGCGAAACCATCGTGCTGGCCAAAGCCGGCAAACCCTGGGCGCGGCTGATGCCGCTGGAAGCACCCACCCCCAGACGGATCCCCGGACGTCTGCGCAGCCAGGGACCCCTCAGCCAGCCCGATGCGCTACTGGAGCCGCTCACCTCCGAGGAGCTCGCCGACTGGGAGAGCGGCCCGCTGTGATCGAAACCAGCTACCTGCTCGACAGTCACGGGCTGCTGTGGTGGTGGTTTGAACCCGATCGCCTCTCGCCAGCGGTTTTGGCCATCCTGAGCAACCCCAACGCCAGGGTGCTGGTGAGCACCGCTTCAGCCTGGGAGTTGAGCCTCAAGCACCACAAGGGCAAGCTGCCTGAGCTGAGCAGTGCCATCAGCGCGTTCCCGTCGCTGCTGCAGGCCGATGGCTTTGAACCCTTGCCGATCGGCCTCGCCCATGCCATCCGCGCCGGGAACTACACCCAGCCCCATCGCGACCCGTTTGACCGCATGCTGGCCGCCCAGGCCGAACTGGAGCAGCTCGTGCTGCTGAGCGCCGATCCCCAGCTCGCCAACTTCCCCTGCCAGATCCTGTGGTGAACGGGCGCAAACCTCACCTCTCCACATCGCCCTCATCCAGTGATGGAGCTGCTTTCTATTCAGCGGTAGCTGAGGAACTCCTCGAGAGATAAGCCGATGTCCTTGGCGATCTGGCGCAGCAGCGGCGGTGCGATGTCCCGTCCTTTGTGCACCGGGACTGTCGTACAGCGGCCTTTGATATCACGGAACTGCTGGTGGGAGCCGCGCTGGCGCACCACTTCAAAGCCCATCTTTTTGAGGATATCCGCCACCTCCGATGGCTTGAGAACAGGGGTTGATCCCACGTTTAAGCCGGTACGGAGATCTGTTGCAGACCAACAAAATCGCTCTCCAGGGCCGGTTCGCCATCCTCCAGGAGCATGGCAATCACCTCCGTGAGGTTGTTCTGCAGCTCATCAAGGGTCTCGCCCTGACTATGCGCACCTGGGAAACCTGGGACGTAGCCCACAAGGAGACCGGTCTCAGGGCAGCGCTCGATCACCGCCGAAAACGTATGCATATCGGGAAACTCCGTCATCGTCATTCTGCTGCGGACAGCCCAGACCTCAACCCACCACGTCGCTGTGGGGGCTGGCGAAATCGCTCGCCAGCGGCTCGTTGGCCTCAGGCTTGGGCCGCTCGATCGCCGCTGGGGCCTTGGGCAGCAGATCCTCGAGCTCGCACACCGGGAAGCGGTTGATCGCCTTGAGTGCGGCGCGGGCGTTGTCGCGCAGCTGCTGGCTCACGGCCTCGCAGTAGGGCACCTGGGCCAGCAGATCGACGGTGCGGCGCAGCAGGCGCACCACATCGCCCTCATCAAGGGAGGTGTTGGCGATCACATCGCTCCAGCTGGTGCCCCGCGACCAGGCCTCCACCAGGCCGGTGAGCTCGGGCTCCCACCAGATCGGGAAGGCCACCTTGGCCCGCTCCTGCTGGCGGCCCAGCTCACGCCGCAGCCCGCGCAGATCGTGCAGGGCCTCATCCACGGCCGGCGG
>VGPQ01000067.1 GCA_016882555.1 Cyanobacteria bacterium M_surface_7_m2_040 | reverse complement strand
CGTTGGCCCGACGCCACAACTGACGTGACGACACCAGGTTGGGAATGAAACGGCTGAGGTTGGGGTAGTCGGTGAGCACGGCCCACAGCCACTCCGGGGCAAGATCCATGCGCAGCTGCACCGCCAGTCGCCGGGTGCCCTGGGGCAGGCGCTCCATGTCCTGCTGAATCGTGTCGAGACAGCAGATTCCAGTGGCTGAGGTGCTGCCGAGGAGCTCCTGCAGGCCGCTCAGGGGGCCGTTGGCAAGCTGGGTTTCGAGGAGCTGCACTACGGGCCAGTCAGGGCTGAGAGGCTGCCGCGCACGGCAGTTCGTGCCTTGGCACACAACTTTAGCGCCCCGGTGGGGTGGGTGCGATGGGAAGACGCGAAAGACGTTCCCTATGATCGGCGCGCTTTGCGGGATGGACGCCATGCATGTCTCCACTGGTTCTGCACTCCAGAGCGACGGCCGCATGTTCAGCGTCACCGTCACTGCGATGGGTGCGGGACAGCAGCGGCGCGGCGAACGGACCCTTCAGGTTCCCTTCCAGCGTCTGCAAGCCCTGATGCAGACCATCGCGCTTCAGGGTGGCCGCATCACCGCGGTCACCCCCGCCCCCGTGGCCCCATCTGGCCCAGCCGCTGCCACGGAGTCGGCCCCGAGCCCCCCGGGCAAGGCGGCCGCAAAACCCAAAGCTTCCCCCTCGAAACCTGCCGCCGTGTCTCCTTCCCACGCTGACGTTCCCGTGAACCTCTACAAGCCGAAGGATCCGTTCGTCGGCACCGTGACGGAGAACTACAGCCTGCTGGCGGAGGGTGCCATCGGCCGTGTGAACCACATCACCTTCGATCTCAGTGGCGGCGACCCCCTGCTCCACTACGTGGAAGGCCAGAGCATCGGCATCATTCCCGATGGCGAGGATGCCAACGGCAAGCCCCACAAGCTGCGCCTGTATTCGATCGCCAGCACACGCCACGGCGACGACCTGGCCGGCAACACGGTTTCGCTGTGCGTGCGCCAGCTGCAGTACGAAAAAGACGGTGAGACCATCAACGGCGTCTGCTCGACCTTCCTGTGCGACATCGCCCCCGGCGCCAAGGTGAAGATCACGGGTCCCGTCGGCAAGGAAATGCTGCTGCCCGACGACGAAGACGCCAATGTGATCATGCTGGCCACCGGCACCGGCATTGCGCCGATGCGCACCTACCTGCGCCGCATGTTTGAGCCGGCCGAACGCCAAAAGAACGGATGGCAGTTCAAAGGCAAGGCGTGGCTGTTCATGGGCGCCCCCACCACCGCCAACCTGCTGTACGACGACGATTTCGAGCGCTACCAGGCGGAGTTCCCCGACAACTTCCGCTACACCAAGGCCATCAGCCGCGAGCAGCAGAATGCCAAGGGTGGCCGCATGTACATCCAGGACCGCGTCAGCGAAAACGCCGACGAGATCTTCACCTGGATCGAAAACCCCAAGACCCACGTCTACATGTGCGGACTGCGGGGCATGGAACCCGGCATCGACGAGGCGATGACCGCCGCCGCCGCCGCCAAGGGCCTCGATTGGAGTGAGCTGCGTCCCCAGCTCAAGAAGGCTGAGCGCTGGCACGTCGAGACCTACTGATCCCGCTGCCGATCACGCTGCGTCTCCCCTCAACAACGGCTGTGTGAGGTTCAGGTTGCTGTTCCCTCACACAGATCCGTCACAAAACCTGCCAGTCTTGTGGCGGAGGCCACGCCGCCGTTAAACCTGGGGCAACCGGAGTGTGTGCGATGAGCACGGTGCTCACCAACCCATTGCGGGTGGGCCTCAGGCAGGAGCGGGTGATCAGCCCGCAATGTCTGGTGATCTTCGGCGCCAGCGGCGACCTCACCCATCGCAAGCTGGTGCCGGCGCTGTTTGAGCTGTACCGGCAGCGGCGCCTGCCCAGCGAATTCGCCCTCCTGGGCTGTGCTCGCCGGCCCTGGAGCGATGAGGAGTTCCGCAGCCGCATGGCGGAAGCCATGGCCGATGAGATCGCCGAACACCGCAGCGCCTGGGAACAGTTCGCCCCCTGCCTGTTTTATGAGCCGGTGGATCTGCAGGATCCGCCCACGGTGGTGAAGCTGGGCGAACGGCTCGAGGCGATCGATCGCCAGCGCGCCACCCGCGGCAACCGCACCTTCTACCTCTCGGTGTCACCGGCGTTTTACGGCAGCGGCTGCAGGGCCCTGGCCGCCGCCGGCCTGCTGGCGGATCCCGCCCGCAGCCGGGTGGTGATCGAGAAGCCCTTCGGCACCGACTACGCCAGCGCCCAGGCCCTCAACAAGGTGGTGCAGGCCTGCGCCCAGGAGAACCAGATCTTCCGCATCGACCACTACCTGGGCAAGGAAACGGTCCAGAACATCCTGGTGCTGCGCTTCGCCAACACGATTTTTGAGCCGATCTGGAACCGCAACTACATCGCCAACGTGCAGATCACGGCTGCCGAAACCGTGGGTGTCGAGGAGCGCGCCGGGTATTACGAGACCAGTGGCGCCCTGCGCGACATGGTTCAGAACCACCTCACCCAGATCCTGGCGCTCACGGCAATGGAGCCCCCCGGGCGCTTTGACCCCGAGCCGATGCGCAACGAGAAGGCCAAGGTGCTGCAGGCGGCCCAGCTGGCCACCCCGGATGAACCCTGGAAGTGCTGCATTCGCGGGCAGTACGGCCCCGGGGGCACGGCCGAGCGGCCGATCGCCGGCTACCGCCAAGAGCCGGGGGTCAACCCCGCCAGCACCACCGAGACCTATGTGGCCACCAAGTTGTTCATCAACAACTGGCGCTGGCAGGGGGTGCCCTTCTACATCCGCACCGGCAAGCGCCTGCCCAAACGCCTCAGCGAGGTGGTGCTCACCTTTCGCGAGGCGCCGGTGCACCTCTTTGATGCGGCCGGCGGTGCGCCGACCCCCAACCAGCTGATCCTCAGGATCCAGCCGGATGAAGGCGCCGACATCCGCTTTGAAGTGAAGGCCCCGGGTTCGGGCATGCGCAGCCGGCCGGTCGACATGGCCTTCAGCTATGACGAAAGCTTCGGTGAACCCTCCGATGAGGGCTACGTGCGCCTGCTGGCCGACGCCATGCTGGGCGATCCCACCCTGTACACCCGCAGCGACGAGGTGGAGGCCGCCTGGCGCCTCTACACCCCGTTGCTGGAGCTGATGGAGGAGTCGCCCGAGCAGCTGCCGGTGCAGCCCTACGAGGCCCGCACCTGGGGCCCGGCGGCCGCCGACAGCCTCCTGGCCGACGACGGCCTGGTGTGGCGCCGCCCCTAGACGCCTGAGTTCCCGTTGTTGATCGTTTGCCCTACCTGACGCCATGGCCGCTCAACTGACCCTGCAGTCTCCCCTGGCACTGCCGCCCACGGAGGTGCGCTCCTATCTCGAGCGCCTGTGGAGCACGGATCTCGAGGGATCCAAGGGGGCTGCCACCTTCACCCTGGTGATCTACGAGGCCTCCTGGCTGCAGCAGCAGCTGATTCGCACCGGGCTGATCGATGGGCCGATCACCGGCTTGCTGGAGCGGCCCCTGATCGAGCAGGCCAAGCAGGCCGTGGTGGCCAGCGGGCTGCCGCTCAGCACGGCGGTGATGGATCAGCGCCTGGCCTGGGCCCTGGGGCAGCGGGGCGGCACCCATGAGGCCGAAGACCTGCGCGGGCAGTTTGTCGACAGCGCCATCAGCGCCCACCGGCCCCGGCGGCTGATCACCCTGGCCCCCACCCTGGATGCGGCCCGCCCCCTGGAAACCCTGGTGGCTGCCTTCTGCCCGCTGGTCGACGAGGGGGCGGCGGCGGCTCAGGCCTGCGGCGATGTGGCGGTGCTGCGCGGCGGCCGTGGGGCCCTGGAGCAGAGTATGCCGCTGGTGGAGTCGTTGATCGAGCCGGGTCTGCCCTGCTGGATCTGGTGGAACAGTTCGCTCGATGAAGCCCCCGAGATGCTGGCATCGCTGGCACCCGCGGGCCGCCGCCTGGTGGTCGACAGTTCCCTGGGGGCGCCGCGCCGCTGCATCGACCTGGTGGTGGAGCGCATCGAAGCCGGTCAGGCGGTCAACGACCTCAACTGGATGCGGCTGCGCACCTGGCGTGAGTCGTTGGCGATGGTGTTTGACCCGCCGGCCCGCCGCGATGCCCTCGAGCACGTGGTGCAGCTCGACATCGATGTCGAGGGGGATCATCCGCTCAAGGGTCTGTTGCTGGCCGCCTGGATTGCCGATCGCCTGGGCTGGCACCTGGTCAGCAGCTTTGCCGTCGATGGCGATGGCCTGGGGAACGGCGTGGGCGCTGAGTTCCAGCGCACCGATGGGGCCACCGTGCAATTCAGGCTGATGCCCGTGCCGGTGGGGGTGCCCCGCATTCACCCCGGCGCCCTGGTGGGGCTGCGGTTGATCTGTCAGCCGCCCGAGCGCCCGGCTCTGTGCGTGATTCTCTGCTCGGAATCCGGTGGCTGCATGCGGCTGGAGGCCGGCGGCATGGCCAGCATGGAGCTGCTCGAGGAGGTGGTGCCGGTGCCCAACGAGAGCGAGGAGATGGAGCTGGCGCGGCTGCTGGGCGGTGGTCACGACACCACCAACCCCCTGCTGGCGGCGGCCGCCCCGATTGCGGCACGGCTGTTGCCTCTCTGAGCAGCTGTTGCCGACCTGACAAGCTGCAGCTCACTGGCAGCCCGCCGTGGCCTGTTTGATTGCGGCTCCCACCAGCGGCAGTGGCAAGACCCTGCTGACGCTGATGCTGATCGCCCTGGCCCGTCGCCGCGGCCACAGCATGCAGCCGTTCAAGGTGGGGCCCGACTATCTGGACCCCCAACTGCTCACCCGCCTGGCGGCGCGGCCCTGCCGCAACCTCGACACCCTGCTGTGCGGCGAAGATTGGGTGCGGCGTTGCTTCAGCTGGCATGGCGGCCGCGCTGAGCTGGCCCTGGTCGAGGGGGTGATGGGCCTCTTTGATGGCCGCGGCCCCACGGCCGAGGGCAGCTCGGCGGCGGTGGCGGCCCTGCTGGATCTGCCGGTGGTGTTGGTGGTGGAGGCCTCGCGCCAGGCCGGCTCGCTGGCGGCCCTGGTGCGGGGGTTCCGCGACCACGGTCCGCCGTCGGTGCGCCTGGCCGGGGTGGTGCTCAACAAGGTGAACAGCCCGCGCCACCGGGCCCTGTTGAGCGAGGCCCTGGCCGCGATCGGGGTGCCCTTGCTGGGGGTGCTGCCCCAGGATGCCGCGCTGGATCTGCCGTCGCGCCACCTGGGCCTGCTGCCGGCGGCCGAGCTGCCCGACCTGCCGCAGCGGGCCGATCGCTGGGCGGCCCTGGCCGAGCAGCATCTCGATCTCGAGCGGCTGTGGCCGCTGCTGGCGGCGCCCGTTGCTGCGGCGGGCGCCCAGAACCCGATTGAGGCGTTGCTGCAGGCGGGCGGCGAGACGGCAGCCCCGCGGGTGCAGTCGCTGCCCGTGGCCATCGCCAGCGATGCGGTCTTCCATTTCCGCTATCCGGAGGCCACCGAGCTGCTGCAGGCCCTGGGCGCCGAGCCGTGGCCCTGGAGCCCCCTGGCCGATGAACCGCTGCCCGCCGGCACCCGGGCGGTGGTGCTGCCGGGCGGCTATCCGGAGCTGCATGCCGGCGCCCTGGCGGCGGCCCGGCGCTCCCTCGACACTCTGCGCGGCGCGGCCCGCGCTGGGCTGCCGCTGGTGGCCGAATGCGGTGGCCTGCTGCTGCTGGGGGAGCGGCTGGCCGATCCAGACGGCCGCTGGCATGCCATGGCCGGCCTGTTGCCGTTTGTGGCCGCCCGCGGCGAGCTGAGCCTGGGTTACCGCCAGGCCAGCTGTCGCCGCGATGGCTTGCTCACCCGCAGCGGCGAGCGTTGGAGCGGCCATGAATTCCACCGTTGGCAGCTGCAGCCCACAGCTGCCGCATCGGCAGCGCCGGCTGTGGCCGATAGCGCTGGCTTGTGGCAGCTTGAAGGGTGGGGCAGTACGTCACGGGAGGAAGGATGGACAGCGCCAAACGTGCACGCCAGCTGGCTGCATCTCCACTGGGCTGGGTGCCCGGTGATTCCCCGTCGCCTGCTCGCCGCAGCCGCGAACGCCGCGCCGCTGCCGCCAGCCGCCGTTTCCTGCAGCCCAGCGAACCCCGGCCCCAGCTTCAGCAGGAGCGCTGGCGCCTCTCGGTGAGCGGCCGTGTGCAGGGGGTGGGCTACCGCCAGGCCACCCTGCGCGAAGCCCAGGCCCTGGAGCTGGGCGGTTGGGTGCGCAACTGTGCCGATGGCTCAGTGGAGATCGAGGCCGAGGGCCCGCTGCACAAGCTCAACGACCTGCGCCTCTGGTGCGAGCGCGGACCTGTGGCGGCCCAGGTGCACCGGGTGGCCACCACCCAGGTGGCGGCCACCGGCAGCGACTGGTTCGAGATCCGTCGCTGAGTGCCGATGGCTGCCGCCACCCCCGAACTCTGGCTGCTGCGCCACGGGGCCACCGAATGGTCGCGCAATGGTCGCCACACCGGCCGCACCGATCTGCCGCTGCTGCCCGACGGCGAAGCCGAGGCGGCGTCGCTGGCCCCGGCGCTGGCGGCCGTGGTCTTTGATGCGGTGTTGGTGAGCCCGTTGCAGCGGGCCCGGCGCACCTGCGAGCTGGCCGGCCTGGGGGCGGCGGCCCAGATCACTGCCGACCTGGGCGAGTGGGACTACGGCGATTACGAGGGCGTCACCACCGCCGCGATCCGGGCCGAGCAACCCGATTGGACCCTGTGGCGCGATGGCTGCCCGGGCGGTGAGCAGGCCGCCCAGGTGCAGCAGCGCTGCGAGCGGGTGATCGCCCAGGCCCTCGCCCTTGGGCCGACACCGCGGGTGGCGTTGGTGGCCCACGGCCACATCCTGCGCGCCCTGGCCGGCACCTGGCTGGGCCTCGGGGCCCAGGGCGGGGCCCTGCTGGCGTTGTCGACCGCCACGGTCAGCGTGCTGGGTTGCGAGCGCGAGCAGCGCGTCATCCTGCGCTGGAATGGACGGCTCGCCTGAGCC
>VGPQ01000066.1 GCA_016882555.1 Cyanobacteria bacterium M_surface_7_m2_040 | reverse complement strand
GAGATCCTACCCCCTGGCTCAGCCTTGGACAGTCGCAGCTCTAGCTTGATGGCCCCGCCCCACCGCCGGCCTGATGGTCGTCCCACCCACCGCCACCACGATCGCCTGCCTGCAGGATGCCGAGCAGGCCGCCGCTCGTCTCGAAGCCATCGCGGCCCGCACCAGTGGCGCCCAGATGGCCGAGGCGGCGCACCGGGTCGAGGCGATCCTCGAGCAGGTAGCCCAGGGCGGTGATCAGGCCCTGCTGGAGCTGAGCGAGCGCTTTGACGGCATCAGGCCCGACCCCCTGCGAATCCCCAGGGATCGCCTCGCCGCCGCCTGGCACGCCTGCGAGCCCGGCCTTCGCCAGGCCCTGGAGCTGGCTCACCAGCGCATCCTCGATTTTCATCAACGCCAGCTGCCTGCCGACCTGCGGGTCCAGGGCCCCCATGGCGAGCTGCTGGGCCGACGCTGGCGCGCGGTGGAATCAGCCGGTCTCTACGTTCCCGGGGGCCGCGCTGCCTACCCCAGCACCGTGCTGATGAACGCGGTGCCGGCCAGGGTGGCCGGCGTCAAGCGGCTGGTGATGGTGACCCCGCCCGGGCCCCAGGGCGAGCCGAACCCCACCGTGATGGCCGCCGCCCACCTCGCCGGGATCGAGGAGCTCTACCGGGTGGGGGGCGCCCAGGCGATCGCCGCCCTGGCCTACGGCACCGAATCCATTCCCCAGGTGGATGTGATCAGCGGTCCCGGAAACCTCTACGTGACCCTGGCGAAAAAGGCTGTCTACGGCCGGGTGGCCATTGATTCGCTGGCCGGCCCCAGCGAGGTGCTGGTGATCGCCGATGGCAGCGCCAGAGCCGATCTGGTGGCTGCCGATCTGCTGGCCCAGGCCGAACATGACCCCCTCGCCGCCGCGATCCTGCTGACCACCAGCGCCGAGCTCGCCGCCGCGGTGCCCCAGGAGATCGAGCGCCAGCTGAGCGGCCATCCGCGCGCCACGATCACCCGTGAGGCGATCAGCACATGGGGTCTGATCGTGGTCTGCCGCGATCTGCACGAAGCCGCAGCCCTGAGCGATCGCTTTGCCCCCGAACACCTGGAGCTGCTGGTGGAGGATCCCGAGCCGCTGGCCGAACGCATCCAGCACGCCGGTGCGATCTTCATGGGCCCCCACACGCCCGAGGCGGTGGGCGACTACCTGGCCGGTCCGAACCACACCCTGCCCACCAGCGGCACCGCCCGCTTTGCTGGGGCCCTGAGCGTCGAAACCTTTCTGCGCCACACCAGCCTGATCCGCTTCAACCGCGAGGCCCTCGAGGCCACCGGGCCGGCCGTGGTGACCCTGGCCGAGAGCGAAGGGCTGCACAGCCACGCCGAATCGGTGCGCCGCCGGCTGGGCTGAGGAGCCTGGGCTGCTCAGCGCTTCGGCAGATCGCGCACGCCAGCAACACCACCGGTGATCTCCCCCACCAGCACCTGGTCGGTGAGGTTCACAAACAGGCCGTTCTCGAGCACACCGGGAAGGTTGTTGATGTCTTTCTCCAGGGCCTCCGGGTTGCCGATGCCACCGGCAAACTTGACATCGAGCACGAGGTTGCCCTGGTCGGTGACCACGGGCCCGGCCTTTTTAACCGCCATGCGCAGCTGGGCATCGCCGCCCATCTCGCGCAGCTGGCCCTGTACCTGGCGCCAGGCCCCGGGCAGCACCTCCACCGGCAGCAGAAAGCCGAGGTTCAGTGTGTCGACCAATTTGGTGGAATCGACCACCACCACGAAACGCTTGGCGCGCACCGCCACGAGCTTCTCCTGCACGTGGCAGGCACCACCGCCCTTGATCAGCTGAAACGAGGGATCGACCTCATCGGCCCCGTCGATGGCCAGGTCGATGCGATCCACGGCGTTGAGGCTCTGCAGCGGAATGCCCAGCTCCGCAGCCAGTACCTCGCCCTGGAAGGAGGTGGTGACGCCGGTGATGTCGGTGAGTTCGCCGCGTTGGAGTTTGGCCCCCAGGGCCTGGATCATCAGCGCCGCTGTTGAACCGGAACCCAGACCCACCACCATGCCGCTCTGGATCTGTTCGGTGGCGGCCTGGGCCACGGCCTGCTTCATCTGGTCCTGCAGATCTGCCATCGCTGTTGGTGCGGGAGCGCGACCGTAGCAAGCCCGCTCACCGGCGACTAGCCCGGCTGGGGCAGGGCCGCGGGGCGAATGGCGAGCTGAAGCTCGCTCTGGCCGCGCACCACCGTGAGCGGCAGCGGTTGCCCCACGGCAGCGCGCTCCACCTGCTGCAACAGATCCCGGGGTTCGCTCACGGGCTGATCCGCGACCGCCACCACCAGATCACCCCGCCGCAAGCCGGCCTTCTCAGCCGGGCTGTCGACAATCACCCGCTGCACCAGAGCCCCATCGCGCTCGGGCAGCTGCAGCAGGGCGCCGGGATCGCGGTTGTTGTCGCGGGCGCGGCGGGCGGTCAAGGGCACCAGCTGCAAGCCCAGGTAGGGATGCACCACTGCCGTTCCGCGACTGAGCTGATCGGCGACGCTGCGGGCGAGGTTGATCGGAATGGCAAAGCCCAGTCCGGCGCCCGGGCCCGAGCGCACCAGGGTGTTGATGCCGACCACCTCGCCGGCGGCGTTGATCAGGGGCCCTCCAGAATTGCCCGGATTGATGGCGGCATCGGTCTGGATCAGGTCCAGCCGTTTGTCGGCGAAGCCCAGGGCGTTGATGTCGCGGTGCAGGCTGCTGACGATCCCGAGGGTGACGGTGCGCTCGAGGCCGTAGGGGCTGCCGAGGGCAATCGCCCAGTCACCCACCTCCAGGGCCTCGGAATCACCCAGACGGGCAGCCTGAAGCTCGGGATTGGAGGCGATGCGCACCACGGCCAGATCGGTGATGGCATCGGCACCCACCACCTCACCATCGAGCTGCTGGCCATCGGCGAGGCTCACCTCAACGCGATCGACCTGATCGACCACATGGGCATTGGTCAGCACCAAGCCCTTGGCGGCATCGAAGATCACCCCGGACCCCTGGCCCCGTTCGTGCAACGAGCCGAGCGGATCACCGAACAGGTCGCGCAGCATCGGATCCAGCAGGGCCGGATCAAAGGGCTGCGCCACCAATGAACGCTCGGTGTCGATCCGCACCACAGCCGGGGCGACGGCGCGAACCGCCGTGGCCACAAAGCTGTGGGCTTCAACGGTGCTGAGGCCATCAGCGCCGGGGTCGGCCGCTGCGGGCTGGAGCGGCAGTGCGAGCCAAAGCACCAGCAGCCAGCCCAGACCCAGCAGTGCAGCAGAACAGCGGCGTCTCACCAAAGCTTGAGGCCCCAGGGCCCGGGGTGCACAGGGTCAGCCAAGGCTAGAGGCCGCTGCCGGACTCCAGCGCAACAGCTGCTGCTGCAGGCCGCCATCGGGGGTGATCGTCAGCAGTCGGGCCCCGGGATCGTCGGCCCGACCGAGCGGGCAGGGTTGAACGGCGGCAACGCTGCGCAGGGTCGACGGACAGCCCAGCGCCAACACCGGGAAGAGGGCGGGTCCGCGACCGGGTAGAAGCCCCTGCCAGTGCTGATGGATGTGGCCGAACAGCACGGCTTTCAAGGCCGCCACGGGACGCAGCAACTCCAGCAGCGCCGGCCCATCGATCAGCCCGATGCCATCGAAGAAGGGATCACCGATCGCCAGCGGCGGATGGTGCAGCGCCACCACCAAGGGGCGCCCATCCCGCTCGGCCAGCAGGGCCTGCAACCAGCGCAGCTGCGCCGCGCCCAGCTCTCCGCCTTCGCAGCCGGCCCGATGGCTGTCGAGCACCACCAGATCAAGCGCTCCGCAGCGCACCAGCGCGGGCGCCACGGCGCCGTGGCGGCCGAGGGCGGCGCGCAGCAGCTGGGGATGGTCGTGGTTGCCCGGCAGCAGTGCCATGGGGAGCCCCAGTTGCAGCAACAGATCGCGCAGCTGGCAGTAACCCAACCAGCTCTCGTCATGGCAGAGATCACCGCTCAGCAGCAACAGATCAACCGGCCCAGGCCCACTGGCCAGCAGCTGCTGGAGCCCATGGCGCAGCTGCTGCAGGGGCCGACGCCCCCGACACAGTCCCTCAGGGTCGGCCAGCAGATGGGAATCGCTGATCTGTAGCAGCCGCATGCACCTAAGTTGAATTGTTCTGCTCCTCTGGGCCATGGCCTCGATCCCCCCCGGCAGCCGCCAGCGCTGCAGCGTCTGCAATGTGGAAATTCAGGGGATGGCCGGCGGCAACGATCTGGTGTTCTTCAGCCGTGGCGGTCCCGGAAGCCGCTCGAAGCTGTGGGCCCGCGTCTGCCAGTTTCTCAACAGTGACGACAAGCAGCGTCTATGCCTCAACCAGGACCCGAACCTGCGCGGCGCGATCCAACCGGGAGACGGCTTTGACGAAGCACCACTGATCGAGCTGCCGTCGCTGGACCCTCAGCAGCACCCCCCCGCATGACCACCCCGCCGTTGCAGCAGTTGGAGGCCCTGGCGCGCACGGCTGCGCAACCGGCCGGCTACGACGTGCTGAGCGTGCAGCTGCTGAGCCATCGCATCCCGATCACCGTGCAGGTCACCGTGCAGCGCAGCGATGGCGCCGACATCAGCCTCGATGAATGCGCCAGCCTCAGCGCACCCCTGGCCGAGGCCATCGACGCTGGCGGCCTGCTCGCGGGCGCCTATGTTCTGGAAATCAGCAGTCCTGGAATCGGCGAGGAGCTGCACAGCGATCGCGACTTCCGCAGCTTCCGCGGATTTCCGGTCGCCGTGCTCCACCGCGATGCCAAGGGAGCTGAGCAGCGAAGCGAAGGGCTTCTGCTGGAGCGCGACGACGAGGCCGTGCAGCTCAACCAGCGCGGACGGCCCAAGCGCATCAAGCGCGCCGATGTGATCCGTGTTCGCCTGATCACACCCCCCTCCGACAACTGAATCACCTCAAAACTGAATCACCCCTGCCATGGCCCTGGTCCTACTGCCCGGTCTCAACAACCTGATCGAGGACATCAGCGACGAGAAGAAGCTGCCGCCCGCCGTTGTTGAAGCGGCCCTGCGCGAAGCGCTGCTCAAGGGATACGAGCGTTACCGCCGCACCCTCTACCTGGGAATCAGCGAAGATCCCTTTGACGAGGAGTACTTCTCCAACTTCGACGTGGGCCTGGACCTCGAGGAGGAGGGCTACCGCGTGCTCGCCTCGAAGATCATCGTTGAGGACGTCGAGAGCGAAGACCACCAGATCGCCATCGAAGAGGTGCGCCAGGTGGCCGAAGACGCCCAGATCGGCGACACGGTGGTGCTGGATGTCACCCCCGAGAAAGACGACTTCGGCCGCATGGCCGCCGCCACCACCAAGCAGGTGCTGGCCCAGAAGCTGCGCGACCAGCAGCGCCGCATGATCCAGGAGGAGTTCGCCGACCTCGAAGACCCCGTGCTCACCGCCCGGGTGATCCGCTTCGAGCGCCAGAGCGTGATCATGGCCGTGAGCAGCGGTCTCGGTCGCCCCGAGGTGGAGGCCGAGCTGCCCCGCCGCGACCAGCTGCCCAACGACAACTACCGCGCCAACGCCACGTTCAAGGTGTTCCTCAAGGAGGTGAGCGAAGTGCCCCGCCGCGGCCCGCAGCTGTTTGTGAGCCGCGCCAATGCGGGCCTCGTGGTTTACCTGTTTGAGAACGAGGTGCCCGAAATCCAGGAGGGTTCGGTGCGGATCGTGGCCGTGGCCCGCGAGGCCAACCCCCCCAGCCGCTCGGTGGGCCCGCGCACCAAGGTGGCCGTCGACAGCGTCGAGCGCGAAGTGGATCCGGTGGGCGCCTGCATCGGTGCCCGCGGATCGCGCATTCAGCAGGTGGTCAACGAGCTCCGGGGAGAGAAGATCGACGTGATCCGCTGGTCCCAGGATCCTGGCCAGTACATCGCCAACTCGCTCAGCCCGGCCCGGGTCGAGATGGTGCGCCTGGTCGATCCCGAAGGCCAGCACGCCCACGTGCTGGTGCCTCCCGACCAGCTCAGCCTGGCGATCGGCCGCGAAGGCCAGAACGTGCGCCTGGCCGCCCGCCTCACCGGCTGGAAGATCGACATCAAGAACGCCAGCGAGTACGACCAGGATGCTGAAGATGCCGTGGTGTCTGAACTGATCGCCCAGCGTCAGGAGGAGGAAGCGCTGCAGGCCGAGGCGGAAGCCCGGCTGGAAGCCGAGCAGGCGGCCCGGGCCGAAGAGGATGCCCGCCTGCGGGAGCTCTATCCCCTGCCTGAAGACGGGGAGGAGTACACCGACGCTGACGCCGACGAGGACGGAGCCCGGTGAGCGCCAAGGTGGTGCTGCGGCGCTGCGTCGCCTGCCGGCAGCTGCTTGACCGCGAGCAGCTCTGGAGGGTGATTCGCCTCGCCGAAGGTGGTGTCGTGTTGGACCAGGGCCAGGGCCGATCGGCCTATCTCTGCCCGACCGCGGCCTGCCTCGACGACGCCCGCAGACACAAGCGGCTGCAACGGGCGCTGCGCGGCCAGGTTGCAGATTCCATCCTCAAGCGCCTCGAAAGCCGATTGAGCGGCAACGCGGATGCCTGCACTGAGGCAAGATGAGGATTGGCCGCAGAGTGCGCGCGGCCCGGTCAGCCCAGCGACCCTCGCGGTCTGCGGGCCCCGCCCATTGGAGACCTGAATGACCAGCAGCGGCAAAGTGAGAATTTATGAGTTGTCCCGGGACCTGGGCCTGGACAACAAGGACGTCCTCGACGCTGCCGAGAAACTCGGGGTCGCAGCCAAAAGCCACAGCAGCTCGATCAGCGACGACGAAGCCGTGCGCATCCGCGACCTGATCACCGGCGGCAACGGCACGGCCAAATCGCAGCCAGCGCCGCAGCCAGCAGCTGCCGGCAAAGCGATTCTTTCGGTCAAGAAAGCGGCAACGCCCCCCTCTGCGCCGGCCGCCTCGCCCCCTGCCGCAACAGCGCCGCCCGCGAAGCCGGCCCCAGCCAAGCCTGTGATTCTCGGCAAGCCTGTAGCCGCCGCTGCCGCTGCGCCCAAGCCCCCCCTGCCTGGCAAACCCCTGCCGCCT
>VGPQ01000065.1 GCA_016882555.1 Cyanobacteria bacterium M_surface_7_m2_040 | reverse complement strand
TCGGTGGTGGTCAGCGGCTTTTTGCGGGTGGTGACCAATCGCCGCGTGTTCAGCGCTTCACCCACGGTGCGGATCCTGGAGCCGGGGCCGCGTCACTTGGAGCCTGTTCCGTGAGTTGGTTCTGGCCGATCGGCCGGCTTCGGTTGACATGACCGATGTCTACTTGGCGGCCGCAGCCATCGAGCGCGATGCCGTCTGGGCGTCGTTTGATCGCGGTTTTGCTCGCTTTCAGGCGCTGCGCTGGATCAACCCCGAAGACCTTCAGAGCTGAATCCTCAGAAGCGTTGAAGGCTCAGAAGTACACGTCAACGCTGCCGCGGCCGCTGGTTTTGAGCCAGTTCTGGGCCTCGATGTAGTTGTTGGGGGCCAGGCGGATCGCCTTGCCCCAGAACTCGGCGGCCTGGTCGTACTGCTGATCGGCCTCGTCGGCATCGCCGCGCTCCTCGGCCAGCGCGCCGAGGTGGTGGTGAATCACGGCCATGTTGTTCAGGGCCTGGGGCATCTTGGCGTTGAGATCCAGGGCCTGGCCGTAGAAGTCGAGCGCTTTGCTGTGTTCGCCGTTGGAAGCGAACACCAGCGCCATGTTGTAGAGGATGAAAGCCTTGTCGTTGGGGTCGTCCTCGAGCTTGAGGGCCTCTTCGTAGTTTTCCAGCGCTTCGGCGTACTCGCCGTCTGCCTGGGCGCTCATGCCGTCGCGGTAATAGGCGAAGGCCTCCTTGGCGCGCCGGTTGGTGGGCAGCACCTTGAGGATCAGGTCGGCCATCACCGTGAAGCTCTTGTCGATGAAGTTGTCGTTGCGCTGGGAGCGGGGCACGGGGTGATGGCGCGGCGGCCGCGCGGTCCAGTAGTCAGCCCATCTTGCCGCCTGCGCAACGGCTTCGGTTCGCCAACCGGGCCCCGGCAGGGCGGGCTGATCGCCCTAGCGTGAGCCCCACGGGCGCTGGGCCATGGCAACGCTGTTGCTCGACATCGAGGGCATGAAGTGCGGCGGCTGTGTGCGCGCCGTCGAGCAGAAGCTGCTGGAGCAGCCCGGCGTCGCGGCCGCCAGCGTCAACCTGCTCAGCCGCAGCGCCTGGGTCGAGCTGCAGGCGGCGCCGATGGAATCGGCCTTGCCCGGCCTGGTCAGCGCCCTCTCAGGCCTGGGCTTCCAGGCCAAAGCACGCGAGTTCGGTGGCGATCCCCTCAGCCGGCGCCAGCGCCTGCAGGAGCAGGGCTGGTGGCAGCACTGGCGGCAGTTGGTGGTGGCCCTGGCCCTGGTGCTGGTTTCAAGCCTGGGCCATCTGGCGATGCTGGGCCTGCTGGGCCAGGCCCCATTGGCCACCCTGCTGGGCAACCAGTGGTTCCATGCGGTGGTGGCCACGGCCGCCCTGGCGGTTCCCGGGCGGGGCATCCTGATCAATGGTGCCCGCGGCCTGTTGCACGGCGTGCCCGGCATGGATTCGCTGGTGGGTGTGGGCCTGGCCAGCGCCTACGGCGCCAGCGTCGTGGGCCTGGTGTGGCCGATGAGCGGCTGGCCCTGCTTCTTCAATGAGCCGGTGATGCTGCTGGGCTTTGTGCTGAGCGGCCGCTTCCTCGAGGAGCGGGCCCGCTACCGCACCGGTTGGGCCCTTGAGCAGCTGGCCCAGTTGCAGCCCGACACGGCCCAGCTGCTGGTGGCCCCGGGCCAGACCCGGCCGCTGCGGGTGGGGGGCCTGCGCCCCGGCGATGTGATCGTGCTGGCGCCGGGGGATCGGGTGCCGGTTGATGGGTTGGTGCGCCAGGGCAGCGGCAGCGTCGATGTGTCGGCGCTCACCGGTGAGCCGCTGCCGCTCACCGCGGCGGCTGGGGTTGAACTGGCCGCCGGCAGCCTCAACCTCGATGCCGTGCTGGAGCTTGAGGTGCTGCGCAGCGGGGCCGAGAGCGCCGTGGCCCGGATCATGGCGCTGGTGGAGCGGGCCCAGGCGCGCAAGGCGCCGATCCAGGGGCTGGCCGATCGGGTCGCCGGTCGCTTCAGCCTGGCGGTGCTGGCGCTGGCGGTGGCCACCTTCGTGTTCTGGTGGCAGTGGGGTGCCCGCCTGTGGCCCCAGGTGCTGCTGCACGGGCAGCAGGGCATGCATGGTGTTCATGGGGTGCATGGGCTGCACGGGGTGCTGGGCCAGCAGGCCGAAACGCCGCTGGCCCTGGCGCTGCAGCTGGCGATCGCGGTGCTGGTGGTGGCCTGCCCCTGCGCCCTGGGCCTGGCCACGCCCACGGCGATCACCGTGGGCTCAGGTCTGGCGGCCCGCAGCGGCCTGCTGTTCCGCGGCGGTGATGCGATCGAGATGGCGTCGCGCCTCAGGGCCGTGCTGTTTGACAAGACCGGCACCCTCACCCTCGGGCGGCCTTTGGTGAGCGCGGTGGTGCCCGCTCCCCCGGTGAGCGCCGACGAGCTCTTGGCCCTGGCGGCGGGTGTGGAGGTGGGCAGCCGCCATCCGCTGGCCTTTGCCCTGCAGCAGGAGGCGCTGCGCCGCGGCCTCAGCCCTGTCGCAGTCAGTGATGCCGTGGCCGTGGCGGGCGAGGGTGTGCAGGCCACCACGGCCGCCGGTGAGCGGGCCCGGGTGGGGCGCCTCAGCTGGCTGCAGCAGCTGGGGGTGCCCCTGCCCCCGTTGACGCCTGATGCCAGCGGCACCGAGCTCGGCGTGGCCAGCGGGGCGGCTTTTCTGGGGGTGGTGCAGGTGGCCGATCAGGCCCGCCCCGATGCCGCCGCCACGGTGGGCCGGCTGCGCCGCATGGGCCTGGCCCTTGGGCTGCTCAGCGGTGATGGCCGCACCGCCGTGCAGCAGCTGGGAGCCCAGCTCGGCCTGCAGCCGGCTGAGCTGGCCTGGGAGCTGCGCCCCGAGCACAAGCTCAGCGTTCTGGAGGAGCGCCGGCTGCTCGGCCCGGTGGCCATGGTGGGGGATGGCATCAACGACGCACCCGCCCTGGCCGCGGCCGATCTGGGCATTGCCGTGGGCACCGGCACCCAGGTGGCCCAGGACACCGCCGACCTGGTGATCCTCGGTGACCGCATCGATGCTGTGCCCCAGGCGATCAGCCTGGCCCGCGCCACCATGGCCAAGGTTCGCCAGAACCTGGCCTGGGCCTTTGGCTACAACCTGATCGTGATTCCGATTGCGGCCGGTGTGCTGCTGCCGGGCTTCGGGCTGCTGCTCACCCCGCCGCTGGCGGCGCTGCTGATGGCCCTCAGCTCGATCACGGTGGTGGTCAACGCCCTGCTGCTGCAGGATGGCGCCCGCCATGCCGCCGAGGCCAACCCCCGTGACCGCTGACGCCGATGGCCGCCGCGGCCGCTTCGTGGTCCTCGAAGGCATCGACGGCTGCGGCAAATCCACCCAGCTGCAGGCCCTGGCGGCCTGGCTGCCCCACTCGGGGCTGCTGCCTCCCACCGCCGAGCTGCGGATCACCCGCGAGCCGGGCGGCACGGCCCTGGGCCAGGCCCTGCGCCAGCTGCTGCTGCACCCCCCGGGTGAGGCAGCCCCCGAAACCACGGCCGAGCTGCTGCTCTATGCGGCCGATCGGGCCCAGCATGTGCAGCAAACGATCGCGCCGGCGCTGGCGGCCGGCCATTGGGTGCTGAGCGATCGCTACAGCGGCTCCACGGCGGCCTATCAGGGCCATGGCCGCGGCCTGCCCCTGGCGCTCATCGACCAGCTGGAGCAGATCGCCACCGGCGGCCTGCAGCCCGATCTCACCCTGTGGCTCGATCTGCCCCTGGCCGAGGCCAGCCGCCGCCGGGGCGACCGCCGCGGTGGCGCCCAGTCCGACCGCATCGAGGCGGCGGGTGAGGCCTTTCTGGCCCGGGTGCACCAGGGGTTTGCCCAGCTGGCGGCCGAGCGGGGCTGGCTGCCCATCGCCGCTGATCAGCCTCCCGAGCAGGTGAGTGCGGCCTGCCGCCAGGCGCTGCTGCAGCGCTTGACTCCGCAGGCAGAGGCTTCGGCGGTGGCCCAGGTTTGAGCACCATGGCGTCCGAAGGCTGTGCGGCTCTGTTTGCCGATCTGATCGGCCAGCCCCAGGCGGTTGCCCTGTTGGCGGCGAGTCTGGAGCGGGGGCGCTTGGCACCGGCTTACCTGCTTGCAGGGCCCGAGGGCGTGGGGCGGCGGCTGGCGGCGCTGCGCTTCCTCGAGGGGGTGTTGGCCGGGCCTGGCGGCGATGCGACGGTGCGCCGGCGGCTGCAGGCGGGCAACCACCCCGATCTGCTGTGGGTGGAGCCCACCTACCAGCACCAGGGCCGCCTGGTGCCGGCCTCCCAGGCCCTCGACGAGGGCGTCAACCGCCGCACGCCGCCGCAGCTGCGGCTGGAGCAGGTGCGCGAGGTGTCGCGCTTTCTGGCCCGCCGGCCGGTCGAGGCCCGCGGTTGCCTGGTGGTGATCGAAGCGGCTGAGGCGATGGCCGAAGCCGCCGCCAATGCCCTGCTCAAAACCCTCGAAGAACCCGGCGATGGCCTGCTGCTGCTGATCACAGCCGCCCCCGATCAGCTGCTGGCCACGATCCGCTCCCGCTGCCAGAGCGTGCGCTTCAACCGGCTCGAGCCGGCGGCGCTGCAGCAGGTGCTGCAGTCGGTGCTGCAGTCCGGGCAGGCCACGGATGCTGAGCCCTCGGCGTCGGCCAGCAACGCTGCCGCCGATGGGGCACCCGCTTCCTCTCCGCTGCCTGAACCGCCCGAACTGCTGGAGCTGGCGGCCGGCTCCCCCGGCGCCTTGCTCGAACATCGCCGCCAGTGGCGGCAGCTGCCCAGCGCGCTCAGCAGTCGCTTGCAGCAGCTGGCCGAGTCGCCGCAAGCCCTGGCCGCCTGCCCGCCACTCGAACTGCTGGAGCTCGCCAGTCAGATTGCGGCCGATCTCGAGGGCGAGCAGCAGCTCTGGCTGCTGCAATGGTGGCAGCTGCTGCTCTGGCGCCGGGGCAGTGGTCAGGCCGTGCTCGAGCGGCTCAACCGCCTGCGCGGCCAGTTGCTGGCCTACGTGCAGCCGCGCCTGGCCTGGGAGGTGGCGCTGCTGGATCTGGCTCAGCTCGCCTTGGCCTGCTCCGAGCGTTCGCGCGCTTGCTGAACCAGCGGGATCAGCTCGGCCAGCTGCTCCTCGCTGGGCAGCTCAAGGCAGTAGCCGGCGCCGTAGATGGTTTTGATGAAGCGCGGTTTGCGTGGATCGGGCTCGAGCTTGGTGCGCAGGTGGCGCACATGCACCCGGATCGTCTCGATGTCGTCGTCGGGCTCGTAGCCCCACACCTCCTTGAGGATCAGTGAGGGCGACACCGTCTGGCCATGGCGCTGCAGCAGGCAGTGCAGCAGCTCAAACTCGAGGTGGGTGAGGCGTACGGGTTGGTCAAACCAGATCGCCTCAAACCGCTCAGGCACCAGGGTCAGGCAGCCGTAGTTGAGGATCTCGTTGTGCTTGCTGGCCAGGGGTGTGTGCTCGCTGCGCCGCAGCAGCGCCTTGATCCGCACCATCAACTCCTCGAGGTCGAAGGGTTTGGTGAGGTAGTCGTCGGCGCCGGAGTTGAACCCGGTGACCTTGTCTTTGGTGCCGCCGAGGGCGGTGATCATCAGGATCGGGATGCCGGCCGTGCGCTCATCGCGCCGCAGCCGCTGGCACAGGGTGAGGCCATCCACCTTGGGCAGCATCAGATCCAGCAGGATCAGGTCAGGGCTGATCTGCATCGCCAGGGCCTGACCCTTGATGCCGTCTTCAGCGCGGTGCACATCGAAGCCGCCATGCTCCAGATGGCCCGCCACCAGCTCGCGCATGTCGGCGTCGTCTTCGATCAGCAGGATGCCGGGCTTCATGGCACTGCAACGATGACGCCCCATTGTCTTCGCTGCAGCCGCGAATCGGGGTGTGTCAGCGGCCCCGCAGCGGCGATGGGCTGGGGTGGTCGGGGAGCTGTGGCCGGCCGCTGCTGCAGATCGCAGCGCAAAGAGGCTGCGCCGCAACGGATTCGCAGCACCTGATCAGACTGGCATTGGCACAGACGGTGCAAAAAAGCGCCTCAGAAAGACCCGATCTTCACAAACTCTTCAGGCTTTTTTGTTGCAATCGCCACTGTGAATCTTCCTGAAACTCCCCGGGCGGGATTCGAACCTGCGACCAATCGGTTAACAGCCGACCGCTCTACCACTGAGCTACCGAGGAATGCCCCCATGTGGGGACGCCCATTGCTGGGTCGGCAAGACCCTACCTTTTGGCCCCGCCCCCCGGCAAGGCCCCAAGCTGGCGCTCCAGCTGCTGGCGCAGGGCGTGGCCGCTCTGCCAGGAGCCGGCTTTGCCGTTGTGCATCAGCGCTGCCCCATCGCAGCGCTCGAGCTCCTCGAGCCGGTGGGTGACCCACAGGGCGGTCAGCGGCTGCTCCCTGCGCCGCGTGAGCTGCGCCATCAGCGCCAGGATCTCCTCCTGGCTGGCGGGATCGAGCAGGGCCGTGGGCTCATCCAGCAGCAGCAGTGAGGCGCCGCTGGCCACGGCGCCGGCGATCGCCAGCCGTTGCTTCTGGCCGCCACTGAGGCTGTGGATCGGCCGGTCCTCCAGGCCGGCGAGCCCCACCAGCGCCAGGGCCTGCTGCACCGCAAGCCGCCGCTCGCGGGCATCCAGGCCCGGCGGCAGCCCCAGCTGCAGGTCGCTGCTGCAGCTCGGCAGCAGCAGCTGGTGGTCGGGGTTCTGAAACACCAGCGCCGGCGTGCAGCTGCAGGTCAGGCTGCCGCTGCTGGGTTGCAACAGGCCGGCCAGCAGCCGCAGCAGGGTGCTCTTGCCGCTGCCGTTGCCACCCACCAGCATCCACAGCCCCGGCCTGCTGATCTCCAGGTTGCAGTGCTCCAGGGCTTTGCCGCCATTGGGCCAGCGAAAGCCCAAGTGGCGCACGCGCAGCAGTGGGGTCAACGCGCCTGCGGCTGCGGGCTGCTGCACCTCAGCTGTCAAAGCTGAACCCGGGGCGCTTGCCGCCACCCCCCACCGCCGATTTCTCGTAAAGCTGCACCGCCACGATCTCGCTGCTCAGCAGGGTGAGCCGCTTGTGCTCCTCTTTCTCACAGGTGAGCTCCAGCAGCTTGGGGGTGCCGCTGTCCAGGCAGCCCTTGATCTGGGCGTAC
>VGPQ01000064.1 GCA_016882555.1 Cyanobacteria bacterium M_surface_7_m2_040 | reverse complement strand
CCCCATGCGCCGGATCAGGCCCTGCAGGGGGGTGCCGGTGTAGAGCTGCAGAGGCCGCAACAGGGCCCGCAGCCGCTGGGGGTAGGGCAGCAGGGCAAACAGCAGGCGCCGGAACGCCTGTTGGGCGGGGCTGCGCAGCTCGGGGGCGTTGAGCAGGGGCCGGGCGGCCTCGATCAGCTGGTCGTAGCGCACGCCCGAGGGGCACGCCGTCACACAGGCCAGGCAGCCCAGGCAGCTGTCGAAATGGCCGGCCACGGTGGCATCGAGGCTGAGTTCGCCCGCCTCGATCGCCTTGAGCGCATGGATGCGGCCCCGGGGCGAGTCCATCTCGGTGCCCAGGGCCAGGTAGCTGGCGCAGCTGGGCAGGCAGAAGCCGCAGTGCACGCAGGGGTCGGTGGTCGAGCTGGCCATGGGGCGAGTCTGGCGGGTGCTAGGCCGGGCCCTGCAACACGAACCGGTAGCGCACATCGCCCCGACGCAGGCGCGCAATGGCGGTGTTGATCTGATCCATCGGCAACACCTCCACCAGCGGCTGGATGCCGTGGCGCGCGCAGAACTCCAGCAGCCGCGCCGTGTTGGCCGGGGTCGAGGTGAGCGATGCGCGGAAGCTCAGGTTGCCCTTGACGAATGGAAACACCCGCAGCGGGATCGGCGTGGCGCACAAGCCCAGCTGGTGCAGGCTGCCGCCGGGGGCCAGGCTGGCCACCACCGCATCCCAGTCGAGGGCGTGGTTGCTGGTGTTGATGATCAGGTCGTAGGCGCCCTGCTGCTGGTTGAGTTCGCCCAGCAACTGCACGCGGTGGGCACCCAGGCTCAGGATCTCGGCGGTTTTGCTGCTGGAGGTGGTGATGCCGGTGACCTGGCAGCCCCAGGCCCGGGCCAGCTGCAGGGCCAGGTGGCCGAGGCCGCCCACGCCGATCACGGCCACATGGGCCGTGGGGGAGATGCCAGCGCTGAACAGGGGCTCAAACACCGTGACGCCGGCGCACAGCAGCGGCCCGGCGGCGGCCGGGTCGAGCCCGTCAGGCAGGGGGATTGCCCAGTCCTGATGGGCTTTGACGTGGCTGGCGAAGCCGCCGGGGCGGCCCAGAATCGTGCTTTCGAGATCGGCGCAGAGGGTCTGGCGACCGCTCAGGCAATGGCGGCAGTGGCGGCAGCTGCCGGCGATGAAGCCGAGGCCGCACAGCTGCCCCAGGCGTTGCGGGTCGACCTCGCTGCCCGCGGCCACCACCCGGCCCACCACCTCATGGCCGGCCACCACCGGTTCGGCTGCGGCGGAGCGCTGCTCGTCGATGTGGCCCAGGTCGCTGTGGCAGAGGCCGCAGTAGAGCACCTCGAGCAGCACCTCATCGGGGCCAGGGTCGGTGAGCGTGACCGCGTGGCGGCTCAGGGGTGCGCCGCCCTCGCGGTTGCCCCAGGCGTGGATGGTGGGCATCGCGTCAGAGCGCTCCCACGTACGACTGGGCCACGATCTGGCCGTCTTCGACCACGAAGCTGTCGATGCCCTGCACCACGCGCCCGCCGGCGCTGGTGGCGGTCCAGGTGAGCAGGGCCAGGCGACCGGCCACGGTGATCGTGTTGCTCTGGGGGGTGAGGCCGGCGAAGTGGCTGAAGATCTCGGCAAACAGGGTCCGGATCTCGTCGCGACCCCGGTACACCTTGCCGGGGCGCACCAGCACGGCATCGGCGGCGTAGTTGGCGACGATGGCGTCGAGGTCGCCGCGGGCAAAGTCGGCCTCATTGCGGGCCATCAGCGCGGCGGTGGCGGCGGTGACGGGATCGGCGCTGGCACCAGCTGGGGCGGTCATGGCGAGGGCCTGAACGGTGGCGAACCCCGACGCTAGGGGCCGCAGCCGGGGCTCGCAGCCATGGCCAGCGGATCGACCCTGGCGCGGGCGGCCCGATCAGAGGCGATCAGAGGTCGATCGGCTCCTCGGAGGCCTGCCAGCCGCGGTCGTCGAAGTGGCGGATCACCGCCTCGGCAAAGCCGCTGCAGCTCACCGGTTCGACCCGGGGCTCCATCAGGCGGGCCAGGTCGTAGGTGACCTCCTTGCCAGCGATGGCGGCGCTGATCCCTTTGGTGATCAGGTCGGCCGCTTCCTGCCAGCCCAGGTACTCGAGCATCATCACGCCGCTGAGGATCACCGAGCCGGGGTTGATGCGGTCGAGGCCGGCGTGCTTGGGCGCGGTGCCGTGGGTGGCTTCAAAAATGGCGGCGTTGTCGCCGATGTTGGCGCCGGGGGCCATGCCCAGGCCGCCCACCACCGCGGCGGCGGCATCCGAGATGTAATCGCCGTTGAGGTTGAGGGTGGCCAGCACCGAATAGTCGGCCGGTCGGGTCTGGATCTGCTGGAAGATGCTGTCGGCGATGCGGTCATCGACCATCACCTTCTGCTTCCATTGGCCGTTGCCGTGGCTGGCGCCGATGGACTCGAGCACCCCCTGAACTTCGGCACAGATCGCTGCTTTCTTCTCGGGCGTGAGGTTGTTGTAGCCGGGGTCCACCAGGCGGGCGTTGGCTTCAACGCTGAGGCCGGGGCTCTTGTCCAAGTTGTCGAGGATCCAGCTCTCGCGCTCGGTGACGCACACGTCGCGGAACTCGCTGGTGGCCAGCTCGTAGCCCCAGTCGCGGAAGGCCCCTTCGGTGAACTTCATGATGTTGCCCTTGTGCACCAGGGTCACGTGGCGCTTGTCGCCTTCGAGGCGCAGGGCGTGCTGGATCGCCTTGCGGATGTGGCGCTGGCTGCCGTGCTTGCTCACCGGCTTGATGCCGATGCCGGCGCCGGCCGGGATCTGGCGCTTGCCCAGCTTGCCGTTGGCCGGGATCACCACCTCGTTGAGGTGCTTGATCAGCTCGAGGCAGACGGGGTCACCCGCCTCCCACTCGATCCCCATGTAGATGTCTTCGGTGTTTTCGCGGTAGACGATCACATCGAGGTCCTGGGGCCGCTTGTGGGGGCTGGGGGTGCCCTCGTAGTAGCGGCAGGGGCGCACGCAGCAGTACAGATCGAAAATCTGGCGCAGGGCCACATTCAGCGAGCGGATGCCGCCGCCGATCGGGGTGGTCAGGGGCCCCTTGATGGCGACGCCGTAGGTGCGGATCGCTTCGAGGGTGTCTTCGGGCAGGTACTGGTAGGTGCCGTAGAGGTCGCAGGCTTCGTCGCCGGCATACACCTTGAACCACTCGATGCGGCGGGCGTTGCCGTAGGCCTTGGCGACAGCGGCGTCCAGCACCTTCTGGGTGGCGGGCCAGATGTCGACGCCGGTGCCGTCGCCGCGGATGAACGGAATGATCGGATCGTTCGGCACCACCGGCTGGCCGTTCTCAAAGCGAATGGCCGTGCCGCTGCTGGGGGCGGTGAGCTTCTCGTAGGTGGCCATGGCTGATCGGAGGGGCGCTGCCGGGCCCGGTGGGCACCAGCGGATGGGGTCTGGCTGCTGAGCCTATGGCGCGGTCCTGCGCGCAAACGTTTGTGGTGATCCCCGGTTCGGCCGATGGTGTGCTGTGCATCTGCCGCTCGGCTTGATCAGGATGGGGCGATGAACGCCGCTGACCAGGCTCGCTCGTTGGAACTGGCCCAGGCCATCGCCTCGGCCGCCGCCCTGGTTCGCAGCCAGTTCCCCGATGCCCGCGCCAACCTCACCCCCTGGCGCGATGACCCCCACACCCGCGCCTGGGCGGAAGCCGAGAGCGTGGACCTGTCGTTCCACTTCCCGGGGTGGAATCCGCGCAACCAGTGCCGCTCGATGCTGGTGCAGCTGCGTTTTGATGCCGACCCCGCCGCCCGCCGGCCGCGCCTGCTGGGGGTGCTGATCCGCGGGCTCACCACCGAGACCGAACGCTGGCGCCTGGCCACCGTGGGGGATTGGCAGCCCACGGGCTCGCACCCGCCGCAGCCGGCGGTGGTGGAGAAGCTCCAGCACGTGTGCCGGGAGCTGTTTGCCCTGTTTGAAAGCCGCTTCGGGGCTGGGCCCGGCTCCCAGGACTGGGCCGCCTGAGGGGGCCGTAGCGCGCTCCCTCGCCTGCCCCGCCGCGGCATCACCTTTACCCTTCGCAACCAAGGGTCTCGTCGGCTGCGAGGGGCCTCCTAATTTGGCTGTTCGCTTGATTTTGCGGTCGTAACGATGGCTGTCGCCCTGGCCTCCCAGCTGCGCGAGGGAACCAAGAAGTCCCACACCATGGCCGAGAACACCGGCTTTGTGAGCTGCTTCCTCAAGGGCGTCGTCGACAAGGCCAGCTATCGCACCCTGGTGGCGGATCTGTACTTCGTGTACACCGCCATGGAAGAGGAGATCGGCAAGCTGCGCGCTGCCGGTCATCCGGTGGTCGGTCCGGTGGGTTTTCCGGAGCTCAACCGCAAGGAGAGCCTGGAGCAGGATCTGGCCTTCTATTTCGGCGACGGCTGGCGCAGCAGCGTGCAGGCCACCCCCGCGGCCCAGGAGTATGTGGCCCGCATTCATGCCCTGGGGCGCGAGGCGCCCGAGCTGCTGGTGGGCCACCACTACACCCGCTACATCGGCGATCTGAGCGGCGGCCAGATCCTCAAGAACATCGCCCAGAAGGCGATGAACCTGGGCGAGCACGACGGCCTGCGCTTCTACGAGTTCGACGCGATCCCCGACGAGAAGGGCTTCAAGGCCAATTACCGCGCCACCCTCGACAACCTGCCAATCGACCAGGCCATGGCCGACCGCATCGTCGAAGAGGCCAACCATGCCTTCCACCTGAACATGAAGATGTTCCAGGAGCTCGAAGGCAACCTGATCGCCGCCATCGGCAAGGTGCTGTTTGGCTTCCTGACCCGCCGCCAGCGCGCCGGCAGCACCGAAGCCGTCGCCGCCTGAGCTGGGGTCGCTGTTGCGCGAGCTTCGTTTTCTCGTACCCGGCACGGGACGCCGCTTCCGCTGCGGCGGCCTCGCGGTCGAACTGCAGACCGCCGGGCTGACCGCCGATCTGGCTTCCACCACGGTGGTCACCTACCGGGTCCGCGAAGCGGGCCATGCCTTTTTGGATGACCTGCTGCGCGCCGAACCGGTTGGCAGTGAGGCGGCCTCCCGCGCGCTCTGGATCGTGAGCTGGGGGTTTGACGTGCCGCAGCTGCTGCGGCGCCTGCGGGGGCGCGCTGTGGCCTACCACGCCCACAGCAGCGGCTATGGCTTTGACCTGCCGGCGGGTGTGCCGGTGCTGGCCGTGAGCCGCAACACCCTGGGCTACTGGGGCAACCGGGCGCCGCGCAGCCCGTTGTGGCTGGTGCCCAATGCCCTTGAGCCGCAGTGGATCCAGCGGGGCGCCAGATCCCGGCCCGCAGCGCTCCCAACCATCCCGCAGCCAGCGCCGCGCCGCCCGATCGACGTGCTGGTGCAGCAGCGCAAGAGCAGCGCCTATGTGCTCAAGCAGCTGGTGCCGGCGCTGCGGGCCCGGGGCCTGGTGGTCGAGGTGCAGAGCGGCTGGGTCGATGACCTGGTGGCGCTGTTCAACAGTGCCGCCGTGGTGCTCTACGACTCGGCCGATTACTGGCGCGGCCGCGGCGTGAGCGAGGGCTTCGGCTTGCCGCCGATCGAGGCGCTGGCCTGCGGCTGTGTGGTGTTCAGCAGCCTCAACCACGCCCTGGCCGACTGCCTCGATCCCGGCGTGCTCGGCCACCAGCTGGGCCTCGGCACCCTGGCGGCCGATGTAGAGCGCATCGTTGCGGCGGCGCGGGATCCCGCCCGTTGGCAGGCTGATCCGCTGGCCCTCGAGCGGTTGCTCGATGAGCTGGGGGAAGCGCGGCTCAAGCAGCGCTGGGCCGCGGCCCTGGAGGCCATCAACGGTCACTGGGACCGGCTGCTCCAGGCCGGTGAGCCGCCCCTGCGCTCGCCCTCGCCGCTGCAGGTGCGGTTGACGCTCTGGCGGCAGACGCTCGCGCGGCTGCTGAAGCGCTTGCGCTGAGGGGTGACACTGGCTGCATGAGCGCCTTTCTTTCGGGCCTGAACGATGCCCAGCGCCGGGCGGTGGACCACCACACCGGCCCCCTGCTGGTGGTGGCCGGTGCGGGCAGCGGCAAGACCCGCGCTTTGACCCATCGCATCGCCCACCTGATCGGCCACCACGGCGCCGATCCGGCCCAGCTGCTGGCGGTCACCTTCACCAACAAGGCCGCCCGCGAGATGAAGGAGCGGCTCGAGCTGCTGCTGGCCCAGAAGTTGGCCCAGAGCCAGTTCGGCCAGCCTTACAGCACCCTGCCGCCGGCCGAGCAGCGCCAGCTGCGCATCCGCATCGACCGCGAGGTGATCAAGGAGCTGTGGATCGGCACCTTCCACGCCCTGTTTGCGCGGCTGCTGCGCTTTGACATCGACAAGTACCGCGACCCCGAGGGCCTCAGCTGGACACGGCAGTTCTCGATCTACGACGAGAACGACGTGCAAAGCCTGATCAAGGAGATCGTCGTGCAGGAGCTGCAGCTCGATCCCAAGCGCTTCGAGCTCAAGAAGGTGCGCTGGGCGATCAGCAACGCCAAGAACCAGCTCTGGCTGCCCGAGCAGCTCGAGGCCGACGTGGGCGGCCAGCGGGGCAAGCTGATGGCCGAGACCTACCGCCGCTACCGCCGCGCCCTGGCGGCCAACAACGCCCTCGACTTCGACGATCTGCTGCTGCTGCCGGTGCAGTTGCTGCGCCAGAGCGAGGAGATCCGCCGCTACTGGCACAAGCGCTTTCGCCATGTGCTGGTCGACGAGTACCAGGACACCAACCGCACCCAGTACGAGCTGATCAAGCTGCTGGTGGCCGATGGCCGCGACCCCCAGGACTTTGCGGACTGGGAGGGCCGCTCAGTGTTCGTGGTGGGTGATGCCGACCAGAGCATCTACAGCTTCCGGGCTGCCGATTTCCGCATCCTGATGGGCTTCCAGGACGACTTTGGTGATGGTGCTGGCAAGCCAGCTGGTGGCAGCGACGACTCCAAAACAATGGTCAAGCTGGAGGAGAACTACCGCTCCACCGCCACGATTTTGGAGGCGGCCAACGCCCTGATCGCCCACAACACCGAGCGCATCGACAAGGTGTTGCGGCCCACCCGCGGTGAGGGCGAGCCGATCACCCTGACCCGCTGCGACGACGAGATCGCCGAGGCCGAGGCCGTGGTGCACCGCATGCGCATGCTCGATGCCG
>VGPQ01000063.1 GCA_016882555.1 Cyanobacteria bacterium M_surface_7_m2_040 | reverse complement strand
GCTTCAAGAGCAACGTGGAGCCCGACTCAGCCGAACTGACCGGCGCCATCGAAGCCGCCCTGGCCGCCTGAGCTGTAGAGCACTCGGCTCAAGAGCGCTGCACATCGATGTCCATCTGTACATCGACGTGCGGCGCTCACTCGCCATACTCCCTCCTGGCGCGACCCCATCCAGGTCAAGAAGCAAACCATCTCAAGGAGGGCTGGGCAGGCGCGCTTAATATCTCGGCTTCAAGTAGCCAGCCGCGACGAGGAGTCTGCGCGGAGTTGGCGGCGGCCCTGATCGGCAGCGGCAGCTCCACCTGCAGCCAGCGTTGCCCGCTGGTACTGCACCACTGGCGCAACAGGCGCAAGGGTTGGCCGCTACTGGCCTCGGCGATCACCGGAGCCCGATGCTGGGGTGAGCAACGCAGGGCTGTGGTCGCCGGTGCCATCAGCGGTTCGCTGCTGCTCTGACGGCGGCGCAGCTCGGGCAGCCTGGCGTCGGCTCCGCCGGCAGGCAACGCCACAGGCCCAACCAGGGCAAAGCCGATCAGGGCCAATGCGCGGATGCTGGTGGCAATCACCCGGTCGGCCTCAGATGTCGAGCTGGGCGAGATCCAGCTCAGCGCTGTGGGTCTCGATGAATTCACGACGCGGAGCCACCTTGTCGCCCATCAAAATCGTGAAGATGCGATCCGCTTCCAGGGCATCTTCGATCTCCACACGCTTCATCGTGCGGGTGGTGGGATCCATGGTGGTTTCCCACAGCTGCTTCGGCATCATTTCACCCAAACCTTTAAAGCGCTGGATCGTGTAGTTGGCTTTCTCGCCAAACGACTCGAGGGTGGCCTTGAGATCGGCTTCGTTGTAGCAATAGCTATGGTTCTTACCACGCTCCACTTTGTAGAGGGGCGGACAGGCGATGTAGATGTATCCCCCTTCCACCAGGGCTTTCTGATAGCGATAGAAGAAGGTCAGCAGCAGGGTGCGAATGTGGGCACCGTCCACATCAGCATCGGTCATGATCACGATGCGGTGGTAGCGCAAGTTCTTCTCCTCGAAGTCTTCGCCCTTGATGCCGAGACCCAGCGCCGTGATCAGCGCCTGAATCTCTGAATTCTTGTAGATCTTGGCGTCGTCTGTTTTTTCAATGTTCAGGATTTTGCCGCGCAGCGGCAGGATCGCCTGAAAACGCCGATCTCGGCCCTGCTTGGCCGAACCACCGGCCGAATCACCCTCGACGATGTAGATCTCCGATTCACCGGGATCGCGGGAACTGCAGTCGGCGAGCTTGCCGGGCAGGGTGGAACTTTCCAGCACGCTCTTGCGGCGCACCAGCTCGCGGGCACGGCGAGCCGCCTCGGCAGCGTTGAACGCCTGGATGGCCTTCTCGAGAATCAGGTCGATCACCGAGGGGTTGAACTCCAGGAATTCCCCCAGGGCCTCACCGACCAGGGTGTCGACGATGCCGCGCACTTCGGTGTTGCCCAGCTTGGTCTTGGTCTGACCCTCAAACTCAGGCTCGGGCACCTTGACCGACAGCACGGCGGTCAGGCCCTCGCGAATGTTTTCGCCGGCGAGATTGGCATCAGCCTCCTTGCGCTTGCCCCGCTTTTTGGCAAAGGCATTGAGGGTGCGGGTCAGGACCGTCTTCAGACCTTCAATGTGGGTGCCACCATCGACGGTGCGGATGTTGTTGGCGAAGCCGAGAATGCTGTCGGAATAGGCATCAACGCACCACTGAAGTGCCGCCTCAACCTGAACACCTTCCTTTTCGGCGTTCACATAAATGATATCGGGATGCAGAGGGTCCTTCTCCGCATTCATGTAGGCGACGTACTCCTTGATGCCGCCGACGTAGTGGTAGGTCTCCTCATGGGGTTCACCCGCTTCATTTCGGGCGGAGGGGCGATCATCGCGAAAGACAATGCGCACGCCTCCATTGAGGTAGGCCAGTTCGCGCAGGCGCGAGGAGAGGGTCTGGTAGTCGAACTCGATCCCCGTGCTGAAGATCTCGATGTCGGGCTTGAAGCACACCGAGGTGCCGGTGCGGTCTTGTTCACCGGCAGCGGCCGGGGCTGAGGCGAGGATGCCGATCGGCTGCCCCCGCTCGAAGCGCTGGGTGTGCACCTGCTGCTGGCGGTGCACGGTCACCTCCACCCATTCGCTGAGGGCGTTCACCACCGACACGCCCACCCCGTGCAGGCCGCCGGAGACCTTGTAGCCGCCGGCGCCGAACTTGCCGCCCGCATGCAACACGGTGAGCACCGTCTCCAGGGCGCTCTTGCCGGTGCGGGGGTGGATGTCGGTGGGGATGCCGCGGCCGTTGTCGGTGACGCTGCAGGAGCCGTCGGCATTGAGCACGACCAGGATCTGGTCGCAATGACCGGCCAGGGCTTCATCGACCGAGTTGTCGACCACCTCGTAGACCAGGTGGTGCAAACCCCTGGGGCCGGTGGAGCCGATGTACATGCCCGGGCGCTTGCGCACCGGCTCCAGACCTTCGAGAACCTGGATCTGCTCGGCGCCGTAGGCGGCCTGAACTTTGCTGGCTTCGCTCATGCGGGAGGGGCTACCCAGGTCAGAGGATCAGGACGACCGGTCCCGGGGCGGAAACACGCGGAATTCGCGTTCAAGGCGTTTGGGGGCGTCGGGAATGGAGGCACCCATTGCTGGGAGCAATTTACCACCGCTAACCCGATTCGACAGGTCCCTGGCGCCGCACAAGGGCCTCTGAAGCCGATGCTGAAGGTGGGTTGCTATCGGCCCAGCGCTTCCGTTGCTCTTGCAGAGTGGAGCCATGCAGGCTGACCACCCGTTGCGGCCGCTGGTGATCGTGCTGCTGGGCCCGACCGCCAGCGGCAAGACCGACTTGGCCATCGCCCTGGCCACAGCGCTCGAGCTGGCGGTGCTCAATGTCGATTCCCGCCAGCTGTACCGCGGCATGGACGTGGGCACCGCCAAGCCCACGGCGGCGCAACGGCTGGCCGTGCGCCATGAGCTGCTCGACCTGCGCGACCCCGATCAACCGATCAACCTGCAGGAGTTCTGCACCCTGGCCACGGCGGCGCTGAAGCAGGAATTCCAAGCCCAGGCATTCGCCACTGCCGACGGATCCCGCCCCCAAAACCGGCCGCTGGCCCTGCTGAGCGGAGGCACCGGTCTGTACCTGAAGGCCCTGACCCAGGGCATGGCACCCCCGGCGGTGCCACCCCAACCGGTGCTGCGGCGACAGCTGGCGGCCCTGGGACAGCCGACCTGTCATCAACTGTTGCGCCAGGCCGACCCCAGCGCGGCCGCCCGCATTGCCCCAGCTGATGCGGTGCGCACCCAGCGGGCCCTTGAGGTGATCTATGCAACCGGCCGTCCCCTGAGCGGACAGCCCAGCAGCAACCCTCCGGACTGGACCGTGTTGGAGCTGGGGCTCAATCCCGCCGATCTGCGCCAGCGCATCGAGCGCCGCACCCAGGCGCTCTATGCCAACGGCCTGCTGCAGGAAACCGCCGCGCTGATAGCCCGATTCGGCGAAGACCTGGAGCTGCTCAGCACCATCGGCTACGACGAAGCGCGCCGCCATCTGGCGGGCGCCATCGACCTGGCGGAAGCGAACGCCATCACCACCCGCCGCACCCAGCACTACGCCAAGCGCCAACGCACCTGGTTCCGCCGCCAGCACAGGCCGCTGTGGCTGGAGGGAACGGATGTGCAGCAACAGCTTGAGCAGGCCTTGCAGGCGGTAGGGCAGGTCCTAGGGTGAGTGGTGCATTATCCACTCCCTTACCAGATCTCGCCCGCCTGAATGCCACCACGTCCCCGTTTTGACCGCCGTGCTCCCGTTCGGGAGCTGCCCAACATCAATGAGCGCATCAGCTACCCCAACCTGCGGGTGGTCGACGCCGACGGCAGCCAGCTTGGGGTGATCACCAGGGAAGCGGCGCTCGAGGTGGCCAAGGACCGGGAACTGGATCTGGTGCTGGTCAGCGAGAAAGCCGATCCGCCGGTGTGCCGGATCATGGATTACGGCAAATACAAATTCGAGCAGGAAAAAAAGGCCAAGGAAGCGAAGAAAAAGTCGCACCAGACCGAGGTCAAGGAAGTCAAGATGCGCTACAAGATCGACCAGCACGATTACGACGTGCGCATCGGTCAGGCCGTGCGCTTTCTCAAGGCCGGCGACAAGGTCAAGTGCACTGTGATCTTCCGCGGTCGCGAAATTCAGCACACGGCCCTGGCCGAGGTGCTGCTGATGCGCATGGCCAAGGACCTCGAGGAAAGCGCTGAGATCCAGCAGCCCCCCAAGCGTGAGGGGCGCAACATGATCATGTTCCTCAGCCCGCGCAAGTTGAGTGCCGGCAAACCCCAGGGCGACGGGAAACCCAAGGCCGCCAAGGAGGGAGCTGATGGCGCTTCTGCCCCGGCCAGCGCTAAGAAGGCAGCCCCCACCCCTGCCGAAACCAAGGCCTGAGGCGTCACAGGCCTGCGGAGGCCAGGGCATCGAGCAGCCCTTGCCAGCCTCTGGCCGCCGCTTCGGTACGAAAGTCGTAGCTCTGATCACACAGAAAGCCATGGCCCGCATCGGGCAGCACAATCAGCTCCCGGCGGCGCCGGGAGCCTGAAGCCTGCAGGGCCGCGGCGATCGCCTCGCGCTCCTCAGCTGGGATCAGCGGATCCAGGGCGCCACAGATGCAGAGCAGATCGCCACCGATCTGGGGCAGCACCTCCAGGGTTGGGGGGCCGCCCCCGGGGCGAAACGTTGACACCCGCGCGCCATAGAAATCACAGGTGAGCGCCACCTCAGCCAGGGTGGCCACCAGCAGCGACAGGTGGCCGCCAAAGCAGAACCCCACACACGCCACAGGACGGGCGATCAAACCGTCCTGCCGCTGCAACCAGGCGATGGCGCGGCGGGCATCGGCCAACATCCCTGCAGCGGTGACCTGATCGCGGTGCTCGCGCCCCTCCACCAGGGCCGCGTCGTCATAGCCGAGTTCAAGCGCGGGGGCGGTGCGGGCAAAGATCGGCATGGCCAGGGCGGCATACCCCTCCGCAGCCAGGCGATCGGCAACCGAACGCACCCAGCCATTGAGACCGAACACTTCGGGCAGCACCAGCACGGCCCCCCGCACGGGTTGAACCGCGGCGGGCCGGGCCCACCAGCAGCGCAGCTCAGGCTCACCGGGAACCTGGGGAAGCACCTGCCAATCGGCGATCACAGCGGACACGGGGCTATGCCAAAGCCGCAATTGTCACCTGAGCCCAGCCTCCGTAAGGTGGCCAGACAGTCATCTGGCCCACACCCGGCGTGCGATTCCACATCCAACAGGAAAGCGACATCCCGGCGTCCACCCAGCTGTACAACCAGATCTGTTTTGCCATCGCCGCCCGGCACTTTCCTCCGGGTCACCGGCTGCCCAGCACCCGGCAGCTGGCGATGCAGACGGGTCTTCACCGCAACACCATCAGCAAGGTCTACCGCCAGCTCGAAACCGATGGCGTGGTCGAGGCGATGGCCGGTTCAGGCATCTACGTGCGCGACCAGCAGAATCCGCGCGAGATCAAACCACCGCCCGGGATCCGCCAGCGGGCGATTCCCGACATCGATCGCGAGGTGCGGCAGAGCGTCGACGGGCTGCTCAATGCCGGCTGCACCCTGCAGCAGGCGCGGGATCTGCTCACCCGCGAGATCGACTGGCGCCTGCGCTGCGGGGCACGGGTGCTGGTCTCCACCCCCCGCGAAGACATCGGCGCCTCGCTGCTGATCGCCGAAGAGCTCACCCCCCATCTGGAGGTGCCGGTGGAGGTGGTGCCCATGGAAGAGCTGGAGGCGGTGCTCGAAAGCGCCAACAACGGCACCGTGGTCACCAGCCGCTATTTCCTGCAGCCCGTGGAGGAGATCGCCCAACGCCACGGCGTGCGGGCGGTGCCGGTGGATCTCAACGACTTCCGCCACGAACTCGACCTGCTCAAGGAGCTGCGCGCCGGCAGTTGCGTGGGCCTGGTGAGCATCAGCCCGGGGATCCTGCGGGCGGCCGAAGTGATCCTGCACAGCATGCGCGGCAACGACCTGCTGGTGATGACCGCCACCCCCGACACCGGCAGCCGGCTGCTGGCCCTGCTGCGGGCCGCCAGCCACGTGCTCTGCGACCGGCCCAGCCTGCCCCTGGTGGAGCAGACCCTGCGTCAGAACCGCGCCCAGCTGATGCGATTGCCCGTGGTGCATTGCGCCCAGAGCTACCTGGGTGCGGCCACCATCGATCTGCTGCGCAAGGAGATCGGGCTGCTGGCGGCCTGAGCCTGCTTAGGCTCGCTCCATGCTGGACAGCGTTTGGGCCGATCTCGCCATCATCAAGGAGCGCGACCCGGCCGCCCGGGGAACGCTCGAGATTCTGCTCTGCTACCCCGGTTTTCATGCCTTGGTGCTGCATCGCATCAGCCATCGGCTGTGGCGGCTGGGGTTGCCGCTGCTGCCGCGGTTGCTGAGCCAGCTGGGCCGCAGCCTCACGGGCGTGGAGATCCACCCGGGAGCCCGCATCGGTCGCGGCGTGTTCATCGACCACGGCATGGGCGTGGTCGTGGGTGAAACGGCCGTGGTGGGCAACAACTGCCTGCTCTACCAGGGGGTGACCCTGGGGGGCACCGGCAAGGCGGTCGGCAAGCGCCACCCCACCCTGGAAGACAACGTGGTGGTGGGCGCCGGGGCCAAAGTGCTTGGCGCCATCACCGTGGGCAGCAACACCCGCATAGGTGCGGGCTCAGTGCTGCTGCGTGATGTCGCCGCCGACAGCACGGTGGTGGGCATCCCCGGGCGGGTGATTCACCAGTCGGGGGTGCGCATCGATCCCCTGGCTCATTCGGCGCTGCCCGATACCGAAGCCAATGTGATCCGCAACCTGATGGAGCGGATCGACACCCTCGAAGGAGAGCTGGCCCGCACCCAGGCCTGCCTGCGCGAACTGGCGGCCGGGCGCCCGCTGCTGGAGCCCTGCCGGGGCGAGGCTCAGAACCTTAAAGACCGCGAAATCCTGGAGTTCATCGGCGAAAACGAACTGATGACCAAGGCGCTCATGAACAACGAACTGCTAAGCGGTGATGACCGTGCCTGAACTCTTCTGAGGTCTTCAGAGCCGCGCGGATTACTACGCGACCGTGGTGACATCCTCTTCTGCCTGAGCCCGCGGCTGGAACA
>VGPQ01000062.1 GCA_016882555.1 Cyanobacteria bacterium M_surface_7_m2_040 | reverse complement strand
GAGGCGGCTCACCCCCGGAGGCAAGACCAAGCCCGCAAACGGATCAGGTCCTGTCCAGCAGTGGGGCTCGATCGCGGCCAGTCGAGAGGCATCGGTGAAACGCCAGTCTTCCTGCCGCCGCGATGGCAGGGGCGAGGAGGCCAGGGCTTCCCAGGCCGCCACGGTTGCGGTGGCAGCGCTGATCTGCTGGGGGGAGAGCGGCGCAGCAACCATCAGGGCACCTCAGCCAACGCTGGTTGCTCGGCGAGACCAAGCCTGGCCAGCTCCTGATCCACCCAGTCATAACCAGTGCGCTCAAGCTCAAGGGCCAGATCGGCAGCCCCGCTGCGCAAAATCCGCCCTGCAGCCATCACATGCACGTAATCGGGCTTGATCAGGTCCAGCAGGCGCTGGTAGTGGGTGATCAAGAGGGTGGCATTGTCGGGCCCAGCCAGGTGGTTGACCCCTGCAGCAACGATGCGCAGGGCATCGATGTCGAGGCCTGAATCGGTTTCATCGAGAATCGCCACGAGCGGCTCGAGCAGAGCCATCTGCAGGATCTCATTGCGCTTCTTTTCTCCACCGCTGAAGCCCTCGTTCACCGAACGGTCAAGAAAAGCCGGATCCATCTGCACCAAGGCCAGACGCTCCCGCACCAGGTCTTCAAACGCAAAGGTGTCCAATTCCTCCTCACCGCGCTGAGCGCGACGGCCATTGGTGGCGACCCGCAGGAACTCGAGATTGCTGACCCCCGGAATTTCCACCGGGTACTGGAATCCGAGAAACAATCCAGCACGGGCACGCTGTTCCGGCTCAAGCGCCAGCAGGTCTTCGCCCTGGTATTGAACGGAGCCCGCGGTGACGCTGTAGGCGGGATGACCGGCCAACACCTTGGACAGCGTGCTTTTGCCGCTGCCATTGCGACCCATCACCGCATGGATCTCACCGCCTCGGATGGTGAGATTGACGCCCTTGAGAATCGGCTGCCCGTCGACAGCGGCGTGCAGGTCACGGATCTCGAGCAATACCGGTGCGTCGGGGCGGATCACAGGGATAACAGAAACGAACGTTGAGAAGACAGGGCTGTACGTCCAACAGGAGCGCAGAGACGGGAGGGCACGATCAACCCACCGATCCCTCCAGCTTGAGTGCCAGCAGTTTGTCGGCCTCGGCAGCAAACTCCATCGGCAGTTGATTGAACACGTCGCGGCAGAAGCCGCTGACCATCATCGACACCGCTTCTTCAAAGGGGATGCCGCGGCTCTGCAGGTAAAAGAGCTGGTCTTCCGACATGCGGCAGGTGCTGGCTTCATGCTCAACAACAGCGTCGCTCTGCTGCGAGCGAATGTAGGGATAGGTGTTGGCACCGGCCTGATCGCCGATCAGCATTGAATCGCATTGGCTGTAGTTCTTGGCACCACGGGCTTTGGGGCCGATCTGTACCAGGCCCCGATAGCTGTTCACGGAGTGACCGGCACTGATGCCTTTGCTCACAATCGTGGAGCGCGTTCGGGCGCCCACATGAATCATTTTGGTGCCGGTGTCGGCTTGCTGACGGTTGTTGGTGAGGGCCACGGAGTAAAACTCGCCCACTGAATCGGCGCCCTGGAGCACACAACTGGGATATTTCCAGGTGATTGCTGAGCCCGTTTCCACCTGGGTCCAACTGATCTTGCTGCGGTCACCGCGGCACTGCCCCCGCTTGGTGACAAAATTGTAAATGCCGCCAACGCCATTTTCGTCGCCAGCATACCAATTCTGAACCGTTGAATATTTGATCGAAGCATCATCAAGCGCCACCAGTTCAACCACGGCCGCATGCAACTGATTGGTGTCAAACATCGGTGCCGTGCACCCCTCCAGATAACTGACAGAGGCTGCCTCCTCAGCCACAATCAAGGTGCGCTCAAACTGACCGGTATCACCAGAGTTGATGCGAAAATAGGTTGACAACTCCATCGGACATTCCACCCCCTTGGGGATGAACACAAAAGAGCCGTCACTGAAGACAGCCGAATTGAGCGCAGCGAAGTAATTGTCGTTGCTGGGCACGACCGTGCCGAGGTAACGCTCAATCAGATCGGCGTGCTCCTTGACCGCTTCGCTGATCGAGCAAAAAATAACGCCATGTTCAGCCAGTTGCTCTTTAAACGTGGTGGCGATGGACACGCTGTCAAACACGGCATCTACCGCCACATTGGAGAGACGTTTCTGCTCACTCAGCGGTATACCAAGCTTGTCAAAGGTCTCCAATAACTTGGGATCCACTTCATCGAGACTGACTTTCTTCGCCTGCTGCTTGGGCGCTGCGTAGTAAACAATATCCTGATAATCAATGGCTGGATAACCAAGCGCAGCCCAATCGGGCTCCTGCATCTGAAGCCACTGGCGGTAGGCCCGCAAACGGAAATCCAGCAGGAACGCAGGCTCCTCTTTTTTGGCTGAAATCAGACGCACCACATCTTCACTCAGCCCCTTGGCGATCTTTTCGGTTTCGATGTCGGTCACAAAGCCGTACTTGTACGGCTGAGCAACCAGATCACCCACAGCTGCTGAAGACATGGCCAGGCTCACCCAGAAACACTGGACTTGATTTCATCCATGGAGATCGTCTGCTTCTCACAGCGGAATGGATTGTCCTCGGTCAGAAACAGCATGCAGTGGCACTCGTGGCGCTCTCGCATGGGTACACAAGGGCAGTTCCAGAAGGCCTGCGCCACCTCAGCCTCCTTGTCTTCGTAGTGGCGGCAGGGGCACAGCGCTGCGCCGAGCTTGTCCTTGTGGCGTGCGAGGCCCTCGAGCACCACCGCAGTCACCCCGGTGTCGCTGCAGAAGTAGGTGCCCGTTCGCTGGGCGTAGGTCTCGGCGAACTTCCGGATCACCTCCAGGCTGTCGGAGCTGGGTTCGGTGACAGAGGGGTCGGCCATGGTGCAGCGATGCGAATAGCGATGCAGATGGTTACCCCGGTCGGGGCGGGGCCATTACGAAACGGATCCGTTTCCTAATCAGGCTAAGCCACCGGCCCGGTCGACGGGGGTGCCGCCATTGTGCCCCGCTGCAGCCGCAGACCGGCGCAAAACCCCATTTGTGGACCGTGCGTGGCATCGTGTGATTGACAACGACCTGTCCACGGTCAGCCATGAGTGCCACGCTGCGCACCACCCGGCGCGCCAACGCCCAGGTCACCCCCCCGGCCTCCACGCCCGAATCACGGCCCACCCGCGACGAGCTGCTGGCGATTTTGCTGCGGGAGGGCGAGGCAACGGCAGGAGATCTGGCCGGCCGGCTCGCCATTTCGGTGCAGGCCACCCGGCGTCATCTGCGCTCGCTCGAGGAGGACGGGCTGGTGGAAGCCAGCCCAAATTCCGAAGGGCCTGGGCGGCCCAGCAACCGGTGGCGGCTCAGCAACAAGGGGCAGGCCCAGGTCCCCAACGGTAGCGAGACCTTCGCCCTGGGACTGCTGGCATCGATGGCCGGACAGCTCCCCAACGAAACCTTTCAGACCCTGCTCGAGCAACAGGCCCTGCAGAAGGCTGCCGAATACCGCGTCAGGCTGGGGTCAGGCTCGCTGGCCAGCCGCCTGGCCGAACTGGTGGAGCTGCGCCGGGCCGAGGGCTACGTGGCTGAATGCAGCGCCGAAGACGGTGGCTGGGTGATCCGCGAGTACCACTGTTCAGTGATGCGCATCGCCGAGGAATTTCCCTGCGTCTGCGACCAGGAATTGCAGCTGATTCGGCACACCTTTCCCGATTGCAGCGTGGAGCGGGTGCACTGGCGGCTGGAGTCGGGCCATTCCTGCGGCTTCCGCCTGACGCCGCAGGCCTGAGTCTTCGGTGGCGCTGCAGCCCACAGGTCACCAGCCCCACGGCCCGTTGTCGACCGACGAGCTGGGCCAGCTGGAAGCCACCCTGCTGCCGGCATTGGAGCGTCACCATCTGCGCCTGCTGGCCCACGCCCTGCGCACGCTGCAACAGATCGCCGCAAACCAGGGCTTGGCTGACTCACCGGTCCAGCCGTTGCCGCTGCCTGATGCCGAAGCCATCCGCGCCTGGGTGGGGCAGCAACCCGCCGTGGCCGCTGAAGCCGACTTCATCGACACCCTGAGCCAGCAGCTGCTGGCCAGCGGGGCCCAGCTGCAGCAACGGGCAGCCAAGATCGGTCGCAGCTCGGCTCTGGAGCTGCGCCTCGACGACCTGATCAACTGGGCCACCGAGGCCGCCGACCAACGGCTGGTCAACGCACCACCAACCACGCCCCCAGCAACGCCAGAACCGCCGCCAGCAGACCGCTGAGCCCAGGGCGATCCCGCTCCAGCGGCGCCAGCAGCACCGCCATCGTTGGGGCGGTCGCCATCAGGGTGACCGCCTCACCGGCCGGCAGACGGGCCAGGGCCGACTGCTGCAGGCCGATGCCCAGCGCCGTGCCCAGCAGGGTGGCCGCCAACACCAGGGGCCAGCGCCGGCGGGCGGGTCGGGGGCCCAGCGGAGCCCAAACCGCCGCCAGCAGGCCCGGCGCCAGCGGCAGCTGCACCAGCGTGGCCGCCCCCAGACGGATGCCGGCCGCCTGCCAGGGATCCATGGTCTGTTCGACGAAGGCGTGGCGGGTCAGCAAAGCCCCGGCGCTCGCACAGACCATGGCCAGCAGGGCCAACAGCAACCCCAGCCGCTGCTCGCGCACCGGCAGCGAAGGCCCCCCCCGGGCCGCCCCGCGCTGGGCCACCAGCACCACGGCCGCCGTCACCAGTCCCAGACCCAGCAGCTGGGAGCCACCGGGCCACTCGCCCAACCAGGCGAGCGCCGCCAGCGTGGTGAGCGCGGGCGCAGCGGCCTCCACGGTGAGGGTGCGGCGGGTGCCAAGGCGCCGCAGGGCCGCAAAAAACAGGCTGTCTCCAGCGGCGATCCCCAGCACCCCGCTCGCCACCAGAAACGCCCAGCCAGCAGTGGGCGGGGCGCTGCCTGCCTGCAGCAGCACGGGGAGCAGCAGCACCAGCCCCAGGGCATTCTTCAGCAGATTCAGCTGCGCAGCTCCCAGCGACGTGGGCAGCCGCCGCCACAGCAGACTGGCCAGCGTCCAGCACAAAGCCGCCGCCAGCGCCGCCGCCACGCCGGCACCCCCCGTTTCAAGCCCAGCGCCTGCGATCATCACGCCAACCCTCCAGCCCCTGCGGCCATGCGCATCGACGATGCGATCAGCTTCTTTCGCCTGAGCTGCGGCCGCTGGCAATCCCAGCGCAGCAGCCATCACCTGCTGCACCGGCGGGCCGAGGCGGGCGGTTCCTTGATCGTGGTGGAGGAATTGAGCGCCGACGACCCCAGGCTGGCCAGCATCGCCCAGCTGCACCAGCAGGATCCTGCCGGCCTGGTGGGGGGCTGCCGGGTGCGCTGGAGCGGCTCGATGGCCTGGGACAAAGCCGGCGAGACCCATGAAGGCGAGAGCGTCTTTGGCCTGATCCCCAACGACGAGCGCGGGCGCGCCGGCCTGCTGCTGCGCGACCGCGGCTACGCCGAAACGGCTCCCGTGGCCGGCAGCTTCCAGATGGATGAACGCGACGGGCTCCTGCTCAGCACCAGCTACGAGACGATGAACAGCCTGGAGCGGTTCAGCTTTGCTGGCCCTGATGTGCGCCTGCGCACCAGCACCGTGGAAGGGCTCTCGAACACCGCCTCGTTTTGCGTCGAAACCCGGCTGCCCGACAGCCCGGATCAGGAGCCAGGCCAGAGCGCGCCCACAGCCGAGGAGGCGGGGCCCAGCCCCGCGGCGCTGTCGCTGCTCGGCTGGTAAAGCCCGCCGCAGAACGTTACGGACTGTGAGTCCTGCCGTGGGCGGCCGAAGCGAGCTGCTGACGCACTTCTACGATCCATCTCGATGACTGCCAGAGTTCGCGTGGCCCTGCCGCTCCTGAAGTACGCACCCACCACCCAGAACTCGCGCGTGAGCGCGCTGCGGGTGGGATCCGATGAGGATCCGAAGGCCGTATCCATGGACAAGGCCATGGATCGCGAAGACCAGAACTTCGTGTTCGAGGCTGCCTACCGGCAGATCTTCTTCCACGCCTTCAAGGTCGACCGCGACCGCACGCTCGAATCGCAGCTGCGCGACGGCCAGATCACCGTGCGCGACTTCATTCGCTCGCTCTGCCTGTCGGACACCTTCACCCGCAGCTTCTACAACCTCAACAGCAACTACAAGGTGGCCCGCCACCTCGTGGAGAAGCTCCTGGGCCGCCCGACCCACGGCAAATCGGAAGAGATCGCCTGGTCGGCGGTGCTGATGACGCGCGGGGTGCGCGGGATGGTCGATGACATCCTCGACAGCCACGAGTATCTCGACGCCTTCGGCTACGACACCGTGCCCTACCACCGCAACCGGGTTGTGGGTTCGCGGGATCTGGGCGAGACCCCCTTCAACATCACCAGCCCCCGGTACGACGCCTACTACCGCGGCATCCTCGGCTTCCCGCAGGTGGTTTACACCGGTGGCACCGCCAAGGCCATCCCCCAGCGCAGTCGCCAGCGCCGCGGCGGCTTCGTCGAGGACTACCTGCCCTGGGCTCGGGCCCTTCCCGCCATCCGCACCAGTGGCGGCGCTTCGGGCAATACGTCGATGGACTACCTCTCCAAGGTGCCCTACCGCAGCATCGGCCGCTGAACGCAGACATTCGTCTTCGGCTGTCCTGCAAACCTGCCATCCAGCAAGGCGCCCCCAGAGGGCGCCTTTTTGTTTTGGCGGGCTCCCCCCCATGCTGGACCACACATCAGCCGTCAGTGGTTCCTGACGGCAGCCCCCAGAGCAGGGCCCGCAGTGGGAAAGTTTGCAGACTGATCCCAAACGAAATCGGTAGCCGTGACCCAGTCCCTCTCCTCAATGGCGATGATGACCCTGCGGCAGCTGCGCCAGGTCGCCAGCGATCTGGGGGTGAGTCTGTACAGCCGAAAATCGAAGGAAGAACTGCTGGAAGCCATCAGCGTGCGGCAGGCGCGTGGCTCAACCGTGGGCAGCATTGAAGCGGGCCTGGCCCCGGCCCCGAGGCCTGCCGCCGACACCCATGTGGTGTTTCTGCCGCGCGATCCCCAGTGGGCCTATGTGTTCTGGGCCATCTCCGACGCCGACCGCAACAGCGCCCTGGCCGCCGGTGCCACCCAGCTGTGCCTGCGGGTCGCCGATGTGACCAACCTGGCCCCAGGCTCCAGCCATCCCCACACCCTGCAGGAAGTGGTGGTCGACAGCCATGCCACCGAGTGGTACCTGCCCGTGCCCCTGAGCGATCGCGACTACAGGGTGGAGCTGGGCTACCGCCAGGCCGGATCGGGTGGGTGGATCTCGCTGGCCTATTCCTCGGTGGCCAGTGTGCCGGCGTTGCACCCCAGC
>VGPQ01000061.1 GCA_016882555.1 Cyanobacteria bacterium M_surface_7_m2_040 | reverse complement strand
CGGTGGGCCTGGGGCCGTCGCCAAACACGTGCCCCTGGTGGCCGCCGCAGCGTTTGCAGTGGTATTCGGTGCGGGGCACGATCAGCTTGAAGTCGATCGTGGTGCCCAGGGCGCCGGCCAGGGGTTGCCAGAAGCTGGGCCAGCCGGTGCCGCTGTCGTATTTGGCCTTGCTGCTGAACAGGGCCAGGTTGCAGCCGGCGCAGTGAAAGGTGCCGGGGCGTTTCTCGCTGTTGAGCGGGCTGCTGAATGGGGGTTCGGTGCCCTCACGGCGCAGCACCTGGTAGGCCGCTGGGCTGAGCCGGCGCTTCCATTCGGCGTCGCTCAGGGCCCAGGCAGGATCGCTGGCCTTGCTGGCGGCTTCGGCGCGTTGGGGAAGGCCAAGTGCCGCAGCCAGGCCGGCCGAAAGGCTGGTGAGCAGGGAGCGACGCTCCATGGGCCAGATGTCAGCAGTGGAGAGCAGTCTGGCGCTTTACTTGAGCCAGCCGGCGCTGAGCACCACGGCCAGGGCCAGAAAAATGGTCAGCAGGGTCCAGCTGATGCGGTTCAGGGTCTGCTCGGCGCTGCGGGCACTGCTGAACATGGAGCCGCCGCTGGCAGCCAGGCCGCCCATGCCATCGCCCTTGGGGCTGTGCAACAGCACCGAGATGATCAGCAGGATGCCGCTGGCGACCCAGATCCAGGAGAGGACAGTGCTGATCATGGCTGAATGCTAGATGCCCAGGGTCTGGGGAACGCGGCTGCTGCCGGCCGTGGTTCCGGCTGCCTGAATCAGGCTGTCGCCGCTCATCAACGCAGGCTTGGGCAGCCCGAGGATCTCCAGCAGGGTGGGTGCGATGTCGGCGAGCCCGCCGCCGTCGCGCAGTTGTACAGCCGTGCCATGGCCGGGGATCTTGCGTTGTTCGCCTTCCACCAGGATCACCGGCACGGGGTTGGTGGTGTGAGCGGTCCAAGCGCGACCGTCGGGGCCTTCCATCATTTCGGCATTGCCGTGATCGGCGGTGATCAACAGGGTGCCGCCCATGCGGTTGGTGGCTTCCATCAGGCGACCGACGCAGCGGTCGACCATGGCGATCGCCACCTGGGTGGCGTCCATCTGCCCGGTGTGCCCGACCATGTCGGGGTTGGCGTAATTGATCACCACCAGCGAATAGATGCCTTTGTTGATCGCCGCGATGCAGTTGTCGGTGAGTTGTTCAGCCGACATGGCGGGGGCCTGGTCGTAGGTGGCCACCCGGGGTGAGGGCACCAGGTGGCGGTCTTCACCAGGGAAGGCCTGCTCAATGCCCCCGTTCATGAAATAAGTCACATGGGGGTACTTCTCGGTTTCGGCGGTGCGGAACTGGCGCAGGCCCGCTTCCGAGACCACCTGGCCCAGCAGCCCGTCGAGCGATTCCGGGGGAAAGGCCACCGACACGGGCAGGCCTTTTTCGTATTGCGTGAAGGTGACCACCGCCAGGGGGGTGATCGCTTCGCGCTGGAAGGGCTCAAACGTGTCGAGCACCAGGGCCCGGATCAGCTGGCGCACCCGATCAGGCCTGAAGTTGAAACAGACCACGCCATCGCCGCTCTGGATCAGGCCCTCAGCAAGCCGCACCGGCTCGAGGAACTCATCACTGACATCGTTGGCGTACGACTCGGCGAGCACATCAGTGGCGCTGAGGTTGCAGAGGGCACTGGGTTCGGTCAGCAGGCGATAGGCCTTTTCGGTGCGCTCCCAGCGGTTGTCGCGATCCATGGCCCAGTAGCGGCCACAGAGGGTGGTGATTGCACCCACACCGGCGGCCTGGATCTGCGCCTCGATCGTTTGGATGAAGCCGCAGGCACTGGTGGGAGCCGTGTCGCGGCCGTCGGTGATCACATGAATGCAGACCTTGCTGAGGCCACGGCCGGCGGCCCACTGCAACAGGCCGCCGAGATGGGCGATGTGGCTGTGCACACCACCATCGGAGCAGAGGCCGATCAGATGCAGGGTGCCGTCCTGCGCCAGCAGGGTGTCGGCCAGGGCATTGAGGGCGGGGTTGGTGGCGATGGACCCGTCGCGCACGGCCTGGCTGATGCGCACCAGTTCCTGGCGAATGATGCGACCTGATCCGATCGTGAGGTGCCCGACTTCGGAGTTGCCCATCTGCTCGTCGGGCAGGCCGACGGCCCCCCCGCTGGCTTCGATCAGGGTGTGGGGATAGGCATGCCAGAGCGCATCCATGACCGGCGTCTCGGCACTGCGGATGGCGTTGTGCCGATCATTGGGGCTATAGCCCCAGCCATCCAGAATGGCCAGCACAACAGGTGCGACAACGCCGTTGTGATGCGCCCCTGGTGTTGTTGTGCCATCGGCGGAGACACCCATCGTCGACGCGTGCTGGGAGACTGTGGTCACCCGATCAGCCTCAGTCGCAGAAACCTTGAGGCTGTACGGATCCGGAGAGCTTCAGACATGGATTCAGGCATTGAACCTCAGTGAACCTCAGGTATTGGACTCAGTCATTGACGTTTCGTCTGCGCGTGCCGGCGTCTGCTGAAGCCAACCTACCCCCCACCCTGAGCATGCTCCCGAGTGATCCCGGCTGCGTCAGGTTTTGGCCACATCGGCACCTCTTCGGCGGCTCTGTTGAACAGGCCTAAAGTTCCGGGATTGCGTGGAGGTGATGGTGTCAACCGGGCCAGCCACCGGCCTGGACCGTCGCCGGGAATTGCTGTCGGCCGCCGACCTCAGGCGCACGATCGATCGTCTGGCATCCCAGGTTCTCGAGCAGGTTGGTGACAGCCGCACGCTGGTGCTGCTGGGAATCCCCACCCGCGGCGTGGCCCTGGCCCAGGTACTGGCAACGTGCCTGGAGGCCCGCTGCGGCCATCCCATCGATTGCGGCAGTCTTGATCCCACCCTCTACCGGGATGATCTGCAGCGCGTTGGCACGCGCCTGGTACAGCCCACTGACCTGCCGGTGAGCCTTGACGACCGCCCGGTCGTTCTGGTGGACGATGTGATCTTCACCGGCCGCACGGTGCGGGCGGCGCTCGAAGCCCTCCAGGCCTGGGGACGCCCCCGGCGCGTGGCCCTGCTGGTGATGGTGGACCGCGGTCATCGCGAGCTTCCGATTCAGCCCGATTTCTGTGGTCGCTTGGTGCCCACCAGTCGCGACGAATCCATCCAGCTCTGCCTCAACACCATCGATGGCGAGGAGGGGGTGTTCCTGCTGCGGGATCCCCTGGCTGAACCGGCCAATCGTCAGGACGTCTGAGCTCAGCCCAGCGGCGTCAGTTCATCGCTGCGCAGGTGCACGCGAAGCTTGCCGAAGCTCACGACCACCGGGTGGGTCGGGCTGATCGGCCGGCCTTTCCAATCGTTGAGCACGGTGACGATTTCGCCCTCCTCGCCCATGAGATCGAAGCCCTGACCCCTGTGTTGGGGGTGGTGAAAGATCACCACACTGCTGCTGACCTTGACCTTGTCCCCTGGCTGCATGATCGGAGGCACCTGCTGCGCGGCAAGTTTGTCATGGTCCGCTCAGCGGCGGCAGGCCGTTTCCGGACCGGCTTCGATCACCTTGCCGCCGAGCGCCCTGCAGGCGCCCTGAAACGCGCTCCATTCGTCTTGGCCCTGGCTGATCCGCTGCTGCACCAGCGCATCGAGTGTCTGGGCGGGCACGGTGTGGGGCAGGCTGCCGTGACTGTCGTGTTCGCGCTCTTGCGTCTCCAGTGACTGGATCCCGGTTTCGACGCTGCGGCGCAGCTCGCGGCTCTGCAGCTTCCACCAGGGGTGATCGATGCGGTTGAGTGCGTCGACAGCCTCCCACCAGCGCTGTTGGCTGCTCAGTTTGCGGGCCCGCTCCAGCTGATAGCGGTTGCTGCTCCAGACCTCGCGCATGTTGTCGCCGATGCTGTTGCCCCCCTGCTTGTGGTTCTCTCCCAAGGGTTCCAGCAGCGCCAGCGCGCCGTTGAGATCCCCCTGATAAAAACGCCGCAGCGCCATTTGTTCGAGTTCATCCTCCCAGCGCTGCAATTGCAGACGATCACCGGTGGACGCCGCTTCAGAGTTGATCAGCTGCAGCTGCAGCGCCAGGGCCTGCGACCAGCGCTGCTGTTGCCACAGCTGTCTGGCCTTGAGTCGGCGGCAACGGGCCTGCTCCAAGGGCGTTTCCCCCCCCAGCCAGCGCAGGGCGGCCAGCTGGTCGCTGTAGCGCAGACAGGCATCGAGATCCCCCCGTTGAACCGCCTCCCGCAGACGCGTCGGCAGCTGCCGTTCCCACAGGTAGGCGGCAGCCACGCCGCTGAGGACCAGCCCCAGGGTGAGCCCAAGCCAGAAACGGGGCAACCTGTGCTGGCGCAGGGCCAAGGCCGGAGCGGCAATGGAAATCCTGTTTTATCGCAGCGTGGTCAGGCTTCAACGCAGGTCTCCCAGCACCAGGGTTGTGGGTGCAGCCGTTGGGCACAGCAGGTCGTTGATCTCGAGGCTGAGCCGGCAGGATGCATCGATGCTGAAACGCAGACGCAGTCGGTCGTCCCCGGCGCTGCCGGCTGGATCCAGCGCCAGCGGATCGGGCTGCCTGGGCCAGGGTGTCACCGTCGGGCTGCCGCTGGGCCGCTGACGCAGCCTCGGCAACCCGTTCTCAAACACCACTTCGGCCCGTTGCTGATCAAGGGGTTCGCCCAGGACCATCTCGATCGCCCCCTGCCCGTCGTGGCTGCAGGCCAGCACCACCTCCAGCGGATGATCGGTGGGCCAGTGCTGGCCCGGCACATACAGCGGATGCCAGCGGTGGCTACGGCTGCGACGGTCCCAGCAGCGCAGTGACACGCCCCGGCTGAGCACATCGCGCACCCGCACGCCCGGGGTGAGCGCGAGGGCTCCCAGGGCGACGGCTTCGATCGGGCGCTGGTGATGGATGGGCAGGCTTCCGAGCCGCTCCTGGAGCCAGGCCTGCACTGCTGCCAGGCGGCTGCTGCCACCCACCGGCAACACCGCCGAGATCTGCTCGAGCTCCACGCCGGCTCGACGGCCCTGGGCCAGCACCGACTCGAGCAGGCCATCGAGCTGGGCGATGAAACCCTGCTGCCGCAGCAGCTCGGCCAGGTCGTCGCGGCTCAGTTGCAGCTCCTGGCTGGGGCCGGAGCTCGGGGCCCAGATCGCACGGGCCAGGGGCTGATCACTGAGCTGGCACTTGAGCCGTTCGGCCTGCCCCAGCAGGGTTCCGTTCGGGTTGGCATCCCTCCACAGATGGGCAGCGATCCAACGGTCGATGTCGCGGCCGCCGATGGCCAGTCCCGCTTTGCCCAGCACCTGCGCACAGCGCAGCTGCTGGCGGCTGGCGCCGAGCGATTGCCCACGCAGCCGCAGCAGCTGGGCGATCGGGGCGGCACGGCCCTCCCCCCCTTGCAGCTGCACCAGCGATAGATCGCAGGTGCCACCACCGAGATCGACCACGAGCACAGTGCTGCCAGCGGGCAAGCCGCAGCCGATGGCCGCGGCGGTGGGTTCGTCGACCAGGGCCACCTCCGGGGCTTCCAGGTCTTCAGCGACCTGCTCGAGCCACTGCCGGTAGCCCGCGTAGGTCTCGACGGGGGCGGTCAGCACGAGGCGCTCGGGGCTGATCTGGGCCGGCAGGGCCTGCCATAGCTGGCGCAGCAAGCGGGCACCCGCCGCTTCGGCGCTGAGCGGCAAGCCGCTGGGCGTCTCTAGCCCCAGGCCGATGCGGCGTTTGAAGTCGCGCTGCAGCTGGGGGCCATCGCCATGGGCCAGATCGGCGTCCAGCACCTGCCGCCCCAGCAGGGCTTTGCTGACGTCAGCCGAGGCCAGCCACAACAGGGACGGCACCACGCACGGGTCGTCGAGGCTGTAGGGAGGCAAGCAGAGCAACCGGGGGGGCTCACCGGGAGCCTGGTAAGCCACCACGGTGCTTGTGCTGCCCAGGTCGATGGCGATGGTTCCCCCCATGGCTGACCTTCTAGCGGCCCGCAGGGCGGCCTGCGCACAGGTCTGAATTAGGATGAATTCATCAAGGAGCCTTCATGTACAGCGGACTCGAGATCAATGCCAAGGATCTGGCCCAACGTGGCGAAAGCCTGATCCGCCATTCGAGCAACCGCTACCTGACCACGGTGCGCATCGCCTTCCGGGCCAAACAACGGCGCTTCGATGACTTCGACGGCCTGTTGGATGACTCCATGATCAAGCCGGTGCAGCGGGCCATCGTCGAGCTCAGCGACGAGCAAGACCAGCCTGATCTGCTGCCGGGCTGAACACCAGTCAGCACGGGCAACCTGAGTTGCAGATCCACGGCGGCGAGGGCTGGCGCCTACGGCTTGATCCGCAACGCCAGCCCTTTTCAGTGCTGATTGGTGGCCGCGATTGGGCAGCCGAGCTCAGCCCTGATGAAGCGCGGCAGCTGCAGGCCGGGGTGCGCACGCTCGTGGAGCAGTTGGAGGCCATCGCTCCCCAGTTGATGCCCGACGAGACCATCGAGCTCGAGCAGGCCTCAGGAGGGTTGTGGCTCCAGCTCAGCGGCCTGCCGGGACGCTGGTCGCTTCGGTTTGTGCTTGAGCATCAACCGGGCTCAAGCCCTGGTGGGCGGGGGGTTGAGGGCGCCTGGGATCCGGCTGCCAGTGCCGCTCTGGCCGCAGCATTGCAGGCCTTGCCCCTGCCGGGCTGCGATCGCGATTCCCGCATGAGACGGGAGCGCCGGGATTGAGCAGATCAGCACTGCTGATCTGTCACGGCAGGGATCGTTTACCCCCAGGGTGCGGTGTGTTTTTCCATGCTTTTCCCCAGGTCGATCGCCGACCCTTTTGAGCCGGCCTTGAGCTGGGGAGAACCCCCGTTGAGGGAGCTGCGTGCTTGACAACGGCACGGTGGCGGCTAGGGCAGCAGGTTGTCTGCAACGTGGACGCCTGAGCCGGCCCAACAGGTCTTGCGTCTCAGGCTGCGATCCCTGTGTTGGGGCTTCGTTTGGCTGTGGTTGACGCCGCGGCGCCGATGTGGGGAACTGTCATCTGTTGAACGGGAACAACGGCGGCATGGCTGGTCATTTGGAAGTTGAGAACATCGTGGCGATGGCCGTGGAGCCAGGGTGTGCGCCGGCGACAGAACGCGCTGCCGACAGCGCCGTGGTGAGCCTGCGGGCCGACGTCCCGGCGGCATTGCTGGCGTCGATGCAGTCCTTCATCGAGCTCCACCCCAACTGGGACCAGTACCGCCTGGTGCAGGCCGCCCTGGCGGGCTTTCTGGTGCAGAACGGCTCGTGCAACCGCGATGTCACCCGCTGCTATCTGGCCAATCTGTTTCCGGCTCAGCGGCGCTTCACCGCCATGGATCCGAACTGAGCGTTGCGGTCGGCAGCGTGAACAACTGGCGGTAGGCCGCCGTCAGGGTGCAAAGCGCCCAGGGCAGCGCCGCCACTAACGCCACCAGCAGCAGGAATCCCGCCAGCA
>VGPQ01000060.1 GCA_016882555.1 Cyanobacteria bacterium M_surface_7_m2_040 | reverse complement strand
AACGACACCTGGCTGAAGCCGCCGTCGTGACTCTCGCCGGCGCTGAATGCTGACCAGCCGGTGGCTGAGCGATGGGTTGACCTCCGTTCGCTTCAGGCTGCTGGTGCTGCAGGCGGTGCCGCTGTTGCTGCCGTTGCGGGCGCCGTTCTCGCCAGTTCATCGAGGCGCCGCTCGCGCAGATACAGAAACAACGGGCAGCCGAAGGCAAAGGCGACCGTGACGCAACTCAGCAACACCCAGCCGATCCCCTTGACCTGGAGCCGGCGGGCTTCGCTCACCATCCAGATGCTCACGGCCGTGGCCGCGATCGCCAGGTCGCGGGAGAGCGAGGCGGCGGCTGGGTTGGCGTTAGCCAGTTGCACAAACAGGCCCACATCAAAGCTGGCGCCATGCAGCTGCATGAACTCCAGATTGGCCATCCAGGGCAAGACGGCTCCAGCCAGGGCCAGGGCCAGATAGACGTAGCGCAAAATCCCGCGGTTCATCCTCAATCCTCAGTTGATCTGGTCTGTGTTGAGCTGGTTTCTGTGGCGCTCGCTGCCTCCCTGGCGTTGGCCGCTTTGGAACTGGTCTGAGCAGCGGTGTAGCCCCGTGGGCGTTCGTCAGGGGTTTGGGGATCCCACAGCTCAATGGTCTGCTCGACCTGTTGCAGCACCTCTGCGCAGCGCTCGGCATAGGCCTGTGCCCGTTGGAAGAGCGCAGTCATCTCTTCCACGGCCAGATCGCTCGATTGCAGCTCCGCAAGGGCCAGGTCCAGGGCGGTCTGGGCCTCGCTGTAGCTCAGCTCCGCGGCCAAGGCTGCGCCCGATGAAGAATCCGGATCGAGTCTGCTCGCGGAGGTGGTTCTGTTGCTCTTGGACCGGGCCATCTAGGCGCCTGCAGTGGTGCCATCCTGCAGCTTGGCAGTTGGGGCGTTGGGCCTGCGCTGCGCGCTGGGATTGTTGGCAACGCGCCGATCGGTGGCGGTGACACGGGCCTGCAACGTGCCATCGGCCAGTTGCACCTGCACCGTCTCGCCGGCGTCCACCTGTTGCACCCTGCTGATCAGCTCGCCCTGCCGGTTGCGCATCAGCACAAAACCGCGCTCCAGCCAGTGCTGAGGCGACAGCGCTGCCAGCAGCTGCCGGCGATGGGCCAGATCCCGGCGCCGGCTCTGCACCAGCGCGCGGGGGTGGAGCGGTGCAAGCCGCAGTCGCCAGTGCTCCAGGCGGGTGCGCTCCTGGCTGAGCCGCCAGCGCACCTGCTCCCCCAGGCGACGCCGCTTGCGCTGCAGGGTCTCGATCGCGCTGAGCCGGTCGGGCAGCAGCGCCACCATCGCTGCCGTGGGGGTGGCGGCGCGGTGGTCGGCCACCAGGTCGACCACGGTGGTGTCATCCTCATGGCCCAGGCCGCTGACCACCGGCACCGGGCAATCGGCCACGGCTCGGGCCACCCGTTCGCTGTCGAACACCGCCAGGTCTTCGCGGCTGCCGCCGCCCCGCGCCAGCACCATGGCATCGAGCTGCCAGCGAAGGGCGCGCTCAGCGATTGTTTGCAAGGCTGCGCAGATCTCGCTCTCGACGGGGCCCTGCACGGGAATGGGCACCAGCAGCAGCCGGGCGGCAGGCCAGCGTTCGCCAGCGGTGCGCAGCAGATCGGCCAGGGCTGAACTGGGCACACTGGTGAGCACGGCGATGCGTTCGGGCACCCGTGGCAGCGGGCGCTTGCGCTCGGGAGCCAGCAGTCCTTCGGCGTCGAGCTGGCGGCTCACCCGCTCAAACTGCCGCAGCACCGTGCTCAGGCTGGGCCGCAGATCCAGCACCTGCACCGTGAGGCTGGCCCGGTTGACCCAGAAGTTCAGCTTGCCCACCACCACGACGCCGGCGCCGTCTTCGGGCTGATGGCTCAGCTTCGGCAGCTGGGAGGCCCACACCACCGCCGCAATCGAGGCCTCACCATCGCTGAGGGTCATCCACAGGTGGCCCTTCTTGAGCTGGGGTTTGACCACGGTGGCGTCGAGCACGAACCGGGGCGCAAAGCCGCGCTCCAGCAGGTTGCCGATGGCCTGATTGAGGCCGGCAACGCTGTAGCGCGGGATGCCTGAGCTGCTCACGCCACACCCATCAGGAGGTGAGCTGCCGGTAGCACTGCCACCAGTACAGGCTGATCAACCCCGCCAGCACAAACACCACTTGCCCCAGCGGATGGTCGATGCGCACCAGACCGATGCCGGCGATCACCACGGCGCTGCTCAGCAGGCGGGCGCCATCGCGGCGGTTGTTGACATAGAAGCGGGCCACACACAACGCTGGCCAGGCTGCCAGGGGGCTGTGCTGACCATTTAAGGTCCCGTTCACCAGACCCGCTCACCAGTCCCGCTCAACAGCGGCTCCACCCATGGTTAGTCAGCGGCAGCGGCTGCAACAGCAAGTGGCGGCGCCCCTGCCCCAGAACCCGCAGCTGGTGCTGGTGACCGATCTCGATGGCACCCTGCTGGGTGGCTCGACGGCCTGGCGCCGCCGCTTCTACGCCTGGCTGCAGCGCAACCGCGAGCAGGTGTTGCATGTGTTCTGCACCGGCCGCGATCTGCCGTCGATCGCCCGCTTGCTACAGGACGATGCCGACCACGGCCTGGCGGCGCCCCACCTGGTGATCGGCGATGTGGGCTGCACCGTTGCCTGCGGCCAGAGCCTGGAGCCGGTGCCGCTCGCGGTCGAGCCGATCGAGGCCCGCTGGCAGGGCAAGCCCGAGCGGCTGCTGCCGTTGCTGGAGGGTGCTGCTGGGCTTTCGCCCCAGCCGCTCACCGCCGATCGCCGCTTGGCCTACTACTACGACCCGGAGTGCTTTGAGCCCGATCTGGTGACTGCGCTCGAAGCCCACGGGGTCGATTGCCTGTTCTCGGACAACCGCTACCTCGACCTGCTGCCGGCGGGGGTCAACAAGGGCAGCACGCTGCTGGCCCTGCTGGAGCTGCTGGAGGTGGATCCCAGCCGGGTGGTCACGGCCGGCGACACCCTCAACGATCTGGCCATGTTTGAAACCGGCCTGGCCGGGGTGATGGTGGGCAATGCCGAGGCGGCGCTGCTGGTCGAATTGCCACGGCTCACCCGCACCTACCTGGCCCGGGGCCATGGCTGCGAGGGCATCGTCGAGGGCCTGCAGCATTTCGGCTTCGGGCCCCTGCTGGCCGGTTGTTGAACACCATCACCTCTTTGGTCTATCGCTTGGTCATGGGCCTGCTGTGCGAGTGCGAAGCAGCAACCCAGCCGCTGGCTGTTCAGAGTTGCCCCTGATTGAGCTGCCGTTTGGTGAGTGCCGTGGCCACCGCGGCGGTGGGGTTTTCGGGCCAGGGGTGCTTGGGATAGCGCCCCCGCAGCTCGCGGCGCACCGCCGGGTAGGTGTGCTGCCAGAAATGGGGCAGGTCTTCGCTGATCGCGGCCGGCCGGCCAGCCGGGTTCAGCAGCTCGAGCCGTAGGGGCAGCCGGCCGTCGAGCAGGGTCGGATGCTGGCTGGTGGCGAACAGCTCCTGCAGCTTGACCGCCAGCACGACCTGCCCGTCGCGGTAGTCGAGGCGGGCCCGCCGACCCGAAGCAATCGCCAGGCTGCTGGGCAGCAGCCGCTCCAGCTGCTGGCGCTGCTCCCAGCTCAGCTCGCCCCAGAGGGCTTCACACAGATCGAGCCGGCGCAGCTCCTCGAGACTGCGCACGCCCAGGAGCTGGGGGCCAAGCCAGGCCTCCAGGCTGCTCAGTAGGCAGGCTTCGCTGCGGGGCGGCCAGGGCGGGCCCAGCAGCCCATGGGCCAGCTGCAGGCGCTGTTGCAGTTGCTGGCTGCTGTCGCTCCAGGGCAGCAGCGCCAGCCCGCGACTACGGATCTGCTCCAGCACGACACCGCGCACCGCTTCAGGGTTGGCAGCGGCGAGCGGCTGGCGCTCCAGCACCAGGGCGCCCAGCCGCAGCTGCGCCTCGCTGCGCACCCGCTGGGCCTGGGCATCCCAGCTGATCACCGGCTCCTGGGTGCCCTCCAGCTGTGCCAGCTCCAGCAGCTGCGCCAGTGCCAGCGGTAGGGCCAGCAGGATGCGGGCATCGCTGCCCTGGCCATCGACACTGGTCACGGCCAGGGCCTGCTCGCGGGCCAGGGGATCGTGGGCCGGCAGCAGGGCCCCGCGCCCATTGCGCAGCACAAAGCGGCCCTGGCCATCGGGCCGGGCCAGGGCGATCCGTTCGGGGTAGGCCCAGCTCAGCAGCAGCGCTGGATCGGCGGGTTGCAGCGGGGCGGGGTGTTGATGCTCCGGTGGCGGCAACTGGCGCAGCAGCGCCTGGCGTTGTTGGTGCAGCTGCTGCCAGTGGCGCGCACCGCGCTGCCGCTGCTCGAGCCAGGCCAGCCGCGCGCCCAGATCGCTGCCGGTCGAGGCCCGATCGAGGGGGTCCCGTTCGCTGATCAGCACCGCCAGGGAGGCCGCCTGCTGGTGCCAGCCCCGTTCGGCTGCACGCAGCAGCATGTGCGCGAGCCGTGGGTGCACCCCCAGCTGCCCCATGGCGCGGCCGTGGTCGGTGAGCTGATCGGCCTGGTTGAGCGCCCCCAGCTGCAGCAGCAGGCTGCGTGCTTCCTGCAGGGCCGCCTGCGGCGGCGGCTCCAGCCAGGGGAGCCCCTCGCCCTTGGGGCTGCCCCAGAGCGCCAGCTGCAGCGCCAGGGGCACCGGATCGCTCTCCAGCAGTTCCAGGGTGTCGAAGGCGGGGCGTCGGTTCTGTTCGGCGTCGGACCATAGCCGCACGCAGTGGCCCGGGCCCAGGCGTCCGGCCCGGCCCTTGCGCTGCTCGGCGCTGGCCTGGCTGGCCGTCACCGTGACCAGGGCATCCATGCCGCTGACCGGGTCAAAGCGGTTGCGACGGCTGAGCCCGCTGTCGACCACCACCGTCACAGCGTCGATCGTGAGCGAGCTTTCGGCGATGCTCGTGGCCAGCACCACCTTGCCCATCGGGGTGCGGGCCGCCGCCAGGGCCAGCCCCTGATCGGCCAGCGACAGGCTGCCGTGCAGGGGAACGCGCTCCAGCTCGGCGCCCCAGGCCGTGGCGGCCAGGGCCTGCTCGCTCTGGCGAATCTCCCGCAACCCCGGCAGAAACACCAGCGCCGTGCCCCTGGGGCCGGGCTGATCGAGCCAATGCTGCTCGAGGGCCCGCACCACCTGGGCCGGCAGCGGCTCTCCTTGCCTGGGTTTCTGGTAGGCGAGGCTCACCGGATGCTCACGCCCTTCGCTGCGCAGCACCTGGGCCTCGGGCCAGTGCTCCGCCAAGGCATCGATCTGCAGCGTGGCCGACATCACCAGCAGCCGCAGCTCGGGGTGCAACAGCTCGCGGGCCTGGCGCAGCAGCACCAGGGCCAGCTCGGTGTCGGCACCGCGTTCGTGGAATTCATCCACGATCACGCAGCTCACGCCGCTGAGCTCAGGGCCGGCCTGAAGCCGCCGCAGAAACAGACCGCTGGTGAGCACCTCAAGTCGGGTGGCGGCCGATGTGCGCGATTCCAGCCGCACGCTGTAGCCCACGCCCTGGCCCAGGGGCTCGCCGAGTTCGGCGGCCAGGCGCTGAGCCGCTGCCTTGGCGGCCAGACGTCTGGGCTCGAGCATCCAGATGCGGGCTGGGCCGGTGGGCTGTTGGGCCTGGAGCTGTCGCAGCAGGGCCAGGGGCACGCGGGTCGTTTTGCCCGCCCCTGGCGGGGCCTGCAGGAGCAGGGTCGACCCCGGGGCCCTGAGTGCGGCCGTGATGTCCTCTAACAGGCCATCAATTGGCAGCGGCGCAGGCCGCTCAGCGCACGTGGCGCGCCCCATCGACAGGGTGGTAGGCCTCGCCCGTGGTCTCCTCGTAGACGATCGCCGGCAGGCCGGTCTCAAACATCGTTTGCAGCGCTTCCTTGAGGTAGGGATTCCAGCCGCCCGTGCTCACCTTGCCGTGGCGCACGGTCCAGTCCCAGGTGCCCTGCAGATCGCGGGGGATGCGACCCTCGCGGTCACGGCGGGCCACCAGATCCTGGGATTCCACCAGCCCAACCAGGATCGGATCTTTGCCATAGGCAGGGGTGAGGCTCAGCTCGAGCCGCACGGGATCTTCCTTGATCAGCTTCAGACGAAAACGTGGCGGCAGCTTGAGGTTGCGCAACACGGCGCCAACGATTCGGGTCCTCTGATCCACCGACAAGCTCCGCGGGATGAGTGCTTCTACCTTGCGAGCCTATTCAGTGGTGGGGCTCGAATCGCCGTCGAAGCGGACGGTCAGCAGGTCTTCACGGGTCAGCTCACCGTCGGAGTCGAGCAGTTCCGGGTGAATGGTGAGGCGACCCGTGCGATCGGGGGGTTCGTTGAGGGGGCGTGCACGCGCGCTGGTGGAGGCGGCGCCATAGCCCCGGGCCATGACCCGAAAGGCCTGCCACAGCAGGATCACGAAACAGGCGCCGTAGAGCAGCGGGAACACCACCGCCACAGGGGAGTTGTGCAGATCCATCATCCTCCGGACCGCGGTGGTTGCTCACTGGCAGTGGCGAGCATCCAGGCCCACAGCGTTGCACAGGCGGCGCCCACGGCCAGAAAGGCCAGCAGCAATGGCGTGGAACCCATGACTGGGAAGCTGGTTGCAAATCTTAGCGATGTTCGGCTTCCCTGGCTTGGGCAGCCCGTCGGCGGTCCCTAGCCTTGGTCTGTCCTTGCTGATGCCGGCCATGGGGGATCTGCGTTCGCTGACCCTGCTGCTCTCCAGTGCCGCTGCAATGCTGCTGCCGCTGGGACCTGTGGGCACCCTCCCTGCTGCCGTGGCTGCTCCTGCGCAGGCGCCAAGCGCTGGTTTGAGCCGGCAATCGTTTGTGGCCGCCGCGGTGCGGCGGGCAGGCCCTTCGATCGTGACCATCGACACCGAGCGCACGGTGTTGGTGCGCGGTGGCGGCCAGGGGCTTCCGGCGCCGCTGCTCAACGACCCCTTCTTCCGCCAGTTCTTCGGCCTGCCTCAGTTCATGGTGCCGCCCTCGCAGCGCACCGAACGGGGCCAGGGCAGCGGTTTCCTCTTTGATGCAAGCGGGCTGATCCTCACCAATGCCCATGTGGTGGAAAAAACCGACAAGGTGATCGTCGGTCTGCAGGATGGCCGCCGCATCGAAGGCACGGTCGTGGGCCTCGATCCGATCACCGACCTGGCGGTGGTGCGCCTGGCCAGTGGAGGTCCATGGCCGCTGGCCCCCCTGGGCAATTCCGATGGCTTGCAGGTGGGTGACTGGGCGATTGCCGTGGGCAATCCCTTCGGCCTCGACAACACCGTCACCCTGGGGATCATCAGCAACCTCAACCGCAACGCCAGCAAGCTGGGCATCACCGACAAGCGGCTGGAGCTGATCCAGACCGATGCCGCGATCAACCCCGGCAACTCGGGCGGGCCGTTGCTGAATGCCGACGGTGAAGTGATCGGCATCAACACCCTGGTGCGTTCCGGCCCGGGGGCGGGCCTGGGCTTCGCGATACCGATCAATCGTGCCCGCGACATCGCCGGCCAGCTGATCAGCAAAGGCCGTGCCAGCCACCCGATGATCGGTGTGGGTCTGGAGCCGCTGCGTTCAGCGGAT